>NZ_CP019937.1:140000-275000 GCF_002117445.1 Ketogulonicigenium robustum | reverse complement strand
ATGGTATGCCGCCAACCCCGATGCTACGCTGATTGCGGGCGCAACGGATGTGGGGCTGTGGGTCACCAAGCAACTGCGTGATCTGCCCAAGGTTGCCTTCCTGAACCGCGTGCGCGATTTGCAAACAGTCACGGTCACGGGCGACAGCATTCACATTGGGGCTGGTGTCACGATGAACCAGTTGCTGCCCTATCTGCGACAGTATCACCCGTCTTACGCCGAAATGGTGCGGCGCTATGCCAGCCATCAGGTGCGCAACGCGGCGACCATCGGGGGTAACGTGGCCAACGGCTCGCCCATCGGGGACAACCCGCCCGCGCTGATCGCACTGGGCGCGACGCTGCACCTGCGCCATGGCGACACACGCCGCAGCCTGCCGATCGAGGACTTCTTCATCGCCTATGGCAAGCAAGACCGCGCCAAGGGCGAGTTTGTCGAGGCGATCACCATCCCGACCACAGCCCCGGCGCTGCGTGTCTATAAACTGTCGAAACGCTTCGATCAGGACATTTCGACAGCTTGCGGGGCGTTTAACGTCACCGTGACGGACGGCATTGTCACAGACGCCCGCATCGCCTTTGGCGGCATGGCTGCAACCCCCAAACGCGCGAGCGCGGTCGAGGCCGCACTGCTGGGCCAGCTGTGGGGCACCGCGACCGAGGCTGCGCTGGCCGCCTTTGCCACCGACTACCAACCCCTGTCCGACATGCGTGCCAGCGCCGCCTACCGGCTAGAGGCCGCGCAGGGCCTGCTCTTGCGCTATATCGACGACCTTGCGGGCAAACAGACGCATGTGCTGGAGGTCTCGGCATGAGCATCGCGAAATCTCTGCCCCATGATGCTGCCCTACTGCACGTCACCGGCAAAGCCCGCTACACCGACGACATCCCCGCCCCGCGCGACGCGCTGCATTTGGCGTTCGGCATGTCGACCATCGCGCGCGGCAAGATCTTGTCCATCGACCTGACCGACGTGCGCGCCGCCGCGGGTGTGCATAGTGTGATCACGCTGGAAGACCTGCCGTTCGACAATGATGTCAGCGCCGTCGCCCATGACGAGCCGCTGCTGGCCAAAGGCGAGGTTCACTTTCTAGGCCAACCCCTGTTCATTGTCGCCGCAGACAGCCACCTTGCCGCGCGCAAGGCCGCCCGCAAAGCCAAGGTCGAATATGCCCCCGAAACGCCCATCCTGACAATCGAGGATGCGCTGGCGGCGAACAGCCGCTTCGAATCGGCCCCGCTGGTTTGGCGCAAGGGCGACGCCGATGCCGCACTGGCCCGCGCGCCCCGCACGCTGACAGGGTCGCTCACCATGGGCGGGCAGGAACACTTCTATCTTGAAGGCCAAGTCGCCATGGCGTGGCCGCAAGAAAACGGCGACATGCTGGTCAACTGCTCGACCCAGCACCCGACCGAAATCCAGCACAAGGTTGCCGAGGCCTTGGGCACCCATATGCACGCCGTCCGTGTGGAAACGCGACGGATGGGTGGCGGTTTTGGCGGCAAAGAAAGCCAAGGCAATTCGCTGGCCATTGCCTGCGCGCTGGCCGCCCGCGCGACAGGCCGTGTCTGCCGCATGCGGTATGACCGCGACGACGATATGATGATCACCGGCAAACGCCATGATTTCCGGATCGATTATAGGGTGGGCTATGACGATACAGGCCGGATCCTTGGCATCGACGTGACGCATTACACCCGATGCGGCTGGGCGCAGGACCTGTCGCTGGCCGTGGCCGACCGCGCCATGCTGCACGCCGAAAACGCCTATCTGATTGCCGACATGCGCATCACCTCGCACCGGCTGAAGACGAACATGCAATCGGCCACCGCCTATCGCGGCTTTGGCGGCCCGCAGGGCCTGTTCGGGATGGAACAGATCATCGCGCATCTGGCCCATGAAACAGGCATCGACCCTATCACCCTGCGCCAGCGCAACTACTATCAGCCGATGGGTAGCGCGGGGGCGGAAAACACCACGCCCTACGGCATGCAAGTGACCGACTTCATCTTGCAGGACATGACCGACCGCCTGCTGGATACCGCCGACTACACCGCCCGCCGCGCCGCAGTGGACGACTGGAACCGCACGAACGCGCGGCTGAAGAAAGGCATCGCTTTCTCGCCCGTGAAATTCGGCATTTCCTTTACCGCGACGCATTACAACCAAGCCGGGTCGCTGGTGCACATCTATCAGGACGGCTCGGTCGCGCTGAACCACGGGGGCACCGAAATGGGCCAAGGCCTGTTCCTGAAGGTCGCCCAGATCGCAGCCGAGGCGCTGGGGATCGACATCGATCGCATCCGCATCACCGCCACCGATACCGCCAAAGTGCCCAACACCTCGGCCACGGCGGCCTCGTCCGGGTCGGACCTGAACGGCGCGGCGGCCCATGCGGCCTGCGTCACGCTGCGCCAGCGCATGGCCGACTGCCTTGGCCCGCTATACCAGACCCCGCCCGAGGCCGTGCGCTTTGCCGACGATCAGGTGCATTTCGCCGAACAGTCCATCACCTTTGCCGAAGCCGCGCGGATTTGCTACTTCCAGCGCGTCGCCCTGTCGGCCACCGGCCACTACAAAACGCCCGATATTTCGTGGGACCGGATCAAGGGCCAAGGCCGCGCTTTTTACTACTTCGCCTATGGCTGCGCCATTTCCGAGGTGGTGATCGACACGCTGACCGGCGAAAACCGCATCCTGCGCGCCGACATCTTGCACGACACCGGCGCATCGCTGAACCCCGTGATCGACATCGGGCAGGTCGAGGGGGCTTATGTGCAAGGCGCCGGCTGGCTGACGACCGAGGAACTGGTCTGGGACGACAAAGGCCTGCTGCGCACCCACGCGCCGTCGACCTATAAAATCCCCGCCTGTTCCGACCGCCCGCGCATTTTCAACGTCGCTCTGGTGAACCGGCCCGCGCCGCTGCCAACCGTTTACCGGTCAAAGGCGGTGGGCGAGCCGCCGTTCATGCACGGCATCTCGGCCTTTTTGGCGCTGCAAGACGCTGTGGCTGCCTGCGGCCCCACATGGCCCGCCCTGCGCGCGCCCGCAACAGCCGAATCGATCCTGCAGGCCGTCGCCCGCGCCCAAACCGGCGCGGAAAAATGAGCCTCGACCTACCCGCGCTGACACGCGCGGTTCAGCGGCACGCGCGCCTTGTGCGCGTGCTGGTGCTGCGCCATGCAGGGTCGGTCCCGCGCGAGACGGGCACCAGCATGCTGGTCAGCGAAAATGATCTGGACGGCACCATCGGCGGCGGACGGCTAGAGGAAGAAGCCATCACCGCCGCCCGTGCCCTGCTGGCCGAAGGCGGGCCAGCCGCGCTGCAAACCTACCCGCTGGGGCCACGCCTTGGGCAGTGCTGCGGCGGCTCGGTCACGCTGCTATACGAGGTGTTCACCGCTGCCAACCTGCCCAGCGCCCTCCCCTATGCTCGCCCGATCGACCCTGCCGCGCCGCCGCCCCCCCACCTGACGCCCCTGCCCGACGGCAACCCGCGCATCGAGGGCGGCTGGATTATCGAGGGGCCGCCCCCCTTGGCGCGCCCCCTTTGGCTGTTCGGCGCTGGCCATGTCGGCCGTGCCATCGTCAGCATCCTTGCCCCGCTGAACGACCGTCAGATCACATGGGTCGACACCGCGCCCGACCGCTTCCCGCCGGTCGAAGGCAATGTCACCCCGCTGGTCGCCGCCGACCCCGCGCTGGTCGTGCGCTATGCCCCGTCCGATGCCGACCACCTGATTATGACCTATTCGCACGACTTCGACTTCGCCCTGTGCCACGCGCTGCTACAACACGGCTTTCACAGCGCCGGTCTGATCGGGTCCGATACGAAATGGGTGCGATTCCAGCGCCGCCTTGCCGCGCTGGGTCATTCGGACGCCCAAATTCAGCGCATTACCTGCCCGATTGGTGATCCGGCGCTGGGTAAAAGGCCACAAGCCATTGCGATTGGGGTCATATACGCTTTACTGAAAGGTAAAGAATTGGCGTAAACATCTGTCAAACAGTGGGAGGCTCGCTTGACTGACGTGCTGCTGGGCCTCTCGGGCCTGACCAAGGCTTACCCCGGGGTCGTGGCCAACAGCGACATCTCGTTTGCCATCGGCAAAGGCGAGGTTCATGCCCTGCTGGGCGAAAACGGCGCGGGCAAATCGACGCTGGTCAAAACCATCTACGGCCTGATCCGCCCCGATAGCGGCACAATGACCCTGAACGGCGCCCCCTACGCCCCGTCCGAGCCCCGCGCCGCGCGGTCGGCGGGGGTGGCGATGGTCTTCCAGCACTTTTCGCTGTTCGAGGCCCTGACCGTCGCGGAAAACGTTGCCCTCGGGATGGAAAACCCGCCCCCCATGGCGGCGCTGGCCCAGCGCATCACCGAGATTTCCACCGCCTACGGCCTGCCCCTTTCCCCCGAACGCATCGTCGGCGACCTCTCGGCGGGCGAGCGGCAGCGGGTCGAGATTATCCGCTGCCTGCTGCAAGACCCGCAACTGCTGATCATGGACGAGCCGACATCCGTCCTAACCCCGCAAGAGGTGACGACACTGTTCGAAACGCTGCGCCGCCTGCGCGGCGAAGGGCGCTCGATCCTCTATATCTCGCACAAGCTCGAGGAAATCCGCGCGCTGTGCGACAGCGCCACGGTGCTGCGCCACGGCAAGGTGGTCGGCAGCTGCGATCCGCGCACCACATCTGCCCGCGACATGGCCGAAATGATGGTTGGCAGCAGCCTGCAAATCCCAAGCCGCGCCCCTGTGCTGGCGGGGGATGTCATCCTCAGCCTGAAAAACCTCAGCCTGCCGTCGCCCCGCGCCTTTGGGACCAACCTGTCGGACATCAGCCTGAACCTGCGCAAAGGCGAGATTCTAGGTATCGGCGGTGTGGCGGGCAGCGGGCAGGACGAGCTGTTGCTGGCCCTCTCGGGCGAGGTGCGCAGCCCCGCCGACATGGTGATGCTGAACGATCAGGACATCGGCCAACTGCGCCCGAACGATCGGCGCAAACTGGGCCTGCTGACCGCCCCCGAAGAACGCCTCGGCCATGCGGCCGCGCCTGATATGTCGCTGACCGAGAACGCGCTGCTGACGGGCGCGCTGCGCGAAGGTTTGGTCAAAAGCGGGCTGGTAAACTGGGGCAAGACCACCACCTTCGCCCGCCGCATTATAGAAACATTCGACGTGCGCACCCCCGGCCCCCATGTCGCCGCCCGCGCCCTGTCGGGCGGCAACCTGCAGAAATTCGTCGTGGGCCGCGAGATTTTGCAAAATCCCGCCGTGCTGGTGGTGAACCAGCCCACATGGGGTGTAGACGCCGCCGCCGCCGCCGCGATCCGGCAAGCCCTGCTGGATCTGGCGGCAAAAGGCGCCGCGATCATTGTCATCAGTCAAGACCTGGATGAGTTGATGGAGATTTCCGACCGTTTCTGCGCCCTGAACGCGGGTCACCTATCCCCCGCCCGCGATGCCCGCGGACTGGGTCTGGATGAAATCGGCCTGATGTTGGGCGGGATGGCGGCTGACGCTGGGGTACCCGCATGATCCGTCTGGAAAAACGCCCGAACCCCTCACATGTCTGGACTTGGCTGACGCCGATCATCGCCGTGATCGTCACCATGATCGCGGGCGGCATCATGTTCGCACTGCTGGGCAAAGACCCTGTCACAACGCTGCACACCATCTTTTGGGACCCGATCTTAGGCCCCTACGCCAGCTACTTCCGCAGCCAACTGCTAATCAAGGCGGGGCCGCTGGTGCTAATCGCAGTGGGGCTGTCGTTCGGATTTCGCGCGGGCATTTGGAACATCGGGGCCGAGGGGCAATACATCGTCGGCGCCATTTGCGGCGCGGCGGTGGCCTTGGCCTTCTACCCTGCCGCCGGCTGGTACATCTTCCCGCTGATGGTCGTTGCGGGCGCTTTGGGCGGCATGGCTTGGGGGTTGATCCCCGGCATTTTACGCGTCCGCTATGGCGCAAGCGAGACTTTGGTCTCGTTGATGCTGGTCTATGTCGCCGAAAAGCTGATCGCACAAATGGCGCTGGGGCCGATGCGCAACCCAGACGGCATGGGCTTTCCGGGCTCGCGCGTGATCTCTCGCTATCCGGCGGCGGCGAATAACGAATTGATCGCGGGTAGCGGCATGCACTGGGGGGTGGTGGCCGCCCTGATCGCGGTGATCTTGGCCTACGTCACCCTCAGCCGCCATATGTTCGGCTTCAACATCCGCCTTGCGGGGCAAAGCCCGCGGGCTGCCAGTTTCTCGGGCGTCAAACCGGGGCGATTGATCTTGATCTGCACGGGGCTTTCAGGCGCGCTGGCAGGGCTGGCCGGTATGTTCGAGGTGGCGGGCCCCGCAGGGCGCATCTCGATCGACTTTGGCGTCGGCTATGGATTTACCGCGATCATCGTGGCGTTTTTGGGCCGCCTGCACCCCATCGGGATTTTGCTGGCAGGCCTATTGATGGCACTGACCTACATCGGCGGGGAGTCGGCGCAAACCGCTATCGGCCTGCCGGGCGCGGCGATCCAGATGTTCCAAGGGATGCTGTTGTTCTTCCTGTTGGCCTTTGACGTCTTCACCAATTACCGCCTGCGTTTCACGCGGCCCGCACGCAAAGAGGCCGCGTAATGGACCTGTCCTCGATCAACCCCGTCCTGCTGATCGCATCGCTGATGGTCGCATCGACCCCCATCTTGCTGGCCGCTATTGGCGAGTTGGTGGTCGAAAAATCCGGCGTCCTGAACCTTGGGGTAGAGGGGATGATGATCACCGGCGCGATCTGCGGCTTTATTGTCGCGGTGCATAGCCAATCCGTCACGCTGGGCTATCTGGGCGCGGCACTGGGCGGGGCAGCGCTGGCGCTGGTCTTCGCGCTGTTGACCCAATTCCTGCTGTCAAACCAAGTGGCGACAGGGCTATCGCTAACGCTGTTCGGCCTCGGGTTCGCGTCACTGATGGGGCAGGGTTACAACGGGATCAAGGCCCCGCCGTCAGCCACGCTGAACGTGCCGTTCCTGTCCGATGTGCCTGTGCTGGGGCCAATTTTGTTCCGCCACGACGCGATGGTCTATGTCTCGCTGCTGCTGTGCCTTGGCGTGTGGGTCTTCTTGAACCGCAGCCGCGCGGGGTTGATCCTGCGGGCAGTCGGGGAAAACCACGATGCGGCGCACGCGCTGGGGTATAAGGTGATCTTGGTGCGCAGCCTTGCGATCTGTTTCGGCGGGGCCTGCGCGGGCCTTGGCGGGGCGTATCTGAGCCTTGTCCGTGTGCCGCAATGGACCGATGGCGTCACCGCTGGCGCGGGCTGGATCGCACTGGCCATCGTGGTCTTCGCCAGCTGGCGGCCGGGGCGGTTGCTGATCGGGGCCTATCTGTTCGGCGGCATCGCCGTGCTGCAGATCAACCTGCAGCTGGCGCGGGTGCCGATCCCGGTCTCGCTGCTGGCGATGACGCCGTATCTGGTCACCATTCTGGCGCTGGTGCTGCTGTCGCGCGGGCGCAGCCGCGCAGGCGGACCCGCGATGATCGGTAAACCTTTCCACGCCACCCAATAACGTTTCCCGGGAAACCGGAACCAAACGCCGGGCCAAAGCCCCGCACCAACAAGGAGAGTGAAGAATGAAACGCAGAACCCTTCTGGCTACCGGCGCCGCCGGTGCCGTTATGGCCGCCCTCGGCATTCCCGCACGTGCGCAAGACCCGATCAAGGTCGGCTTCATCTATGTCGGCCCCGTGGGCGACGGTGGCTGGACGTTCCAGCACGAACAAGCCCGTCTGGCGCTGGTCGACCACTTCGGCCCCGCGATCGAGACGATGTATCAGGAAAACGTGCCCGAAGGCCCCGATGCCGAACGCGCGCTGACCCAAATGGCGCTGGCCGGCTGCAAGCTGATCTTCGCAACCTCCTTCGGGTTCATGGAAGCGACCGCCGCCGTTGCCGCGAAATTCCCCGATGTGAAGTTTGAACACGCGACCGGATACACGCGCGCCGACAATCTGGCGACTTACGACGCACGCTTCTACGAAGGCCGCGCCGTCACCGCCACCATCGCGGGCCTGATGACCAAAACCAACAAGATCGGCTACATCGGGTCGTTCCCGATCCCCGAAGTGATCCAAGGCATCAACTCGACCTTCATCCACGCCAAGAAGGTGAACCCCGATGTCGAGCTGGTCGTGGCTTGGGCCTATAGCTGGTTCGACCCCGCAACCGAGGCCGACATCGCCAAGGCCATGATCGAGCAAGGCGTCGACGTCATCTTGCAACACACCGATTCGACTGCACCGCAAGCTGCCGCGCAAGCCGCTGGCGATGTGGTGACCTTTGGCCAAGCGTCGGACATGACTGCATTCGCGCCCTTCCCGCGCGTTTCCTCGATCATCGACAACTGGTCGCCGTACTACATCAAGCGCGTTCAAGCCCTGATCGATGGCACGTGGGAATCGACATCGACTTGGGGCGGCATTGCCGAAGGCGAAGTCGGCATCGGCGAGATCACCGATGCAGTCCCCGCCGACGTGAAAGCGCAGGCCGAGGCCGTGCGTGACGCGATTGCCGCCGGCACCTACCACCCCTTCACCGGCCCGCTGAACAAGCAAGACGGTTCGGCATGGCTGGCCGAAGGTGAAACGGCAAAAGACGAAGACCTGCTGTCGATGAACTTCTACGTCGAAGGCATCACCGCCGAGATCCCGTCCTAACCGGCCCTTAACCACTGCGCGGCCCGCCTGTGACAGGTGGGCCCGCCTCGCCCCAGCCTGCTTTAATTTGCGCCGTCCGGCTGTTCAGCGCGCGCCCGGCAGCAATGCGCTTTCCTCGGGCCGCGCAAAATGGCAAAATAGCCGCATCAAGCAGGACGGTGCGATGAAAAACCCAACAAAAACGCGGCATAGCGGCATGATTGCAGCCGCGCTGGTGACTGTTTTTGCAGCCTCCTCCGGCGCTTTGGCGCAAACGCCTACCGATGGCGTGCCGCTTCCTGTCGCGCGCGGGGCCGAAGTGCCCGCAACCCCCGCCCCCCCGGCCGAGAATGTCGCCCCCCCCGCACCGCCACCAACACCTGCTGCCGGCCCTGCCGCCCCCGCGCCGCGCAGTAACGAGCCTACGCTTGGGCCATCGACCAACCTGCCCATTCCGCGCTACGTCTCACTGAAAAGCAACGAGGTGAACGTCCGCCGCGGCCCATCGTCGTCGCACCGCGTGGATTGGGTTTATAATCGCGCGGGGCTGCCTGTGCAGATCGTCGGCGAATACGAACACTGGCGCCGCATCATTGACCGCGACGGCGAAGGCGGCTGGGTGCACTACGCGCTGCTGTCGGGGAACCGCACGGTGATCGTGCAAAGCGACCTGCTGCCCGTTTTGGCGCAGCCCGAACCCAACGCCCCTGTGGTGGCCGAATTCGAAAGCGGCGTGATCGCCAATCTGGATGAATGCCGCCCCGACTGGTGCCGCATCGCCGCCAGCGGCTATCGCGGCTGGGCCCCAAAGTCCGCCCTTTGGGGTGTAGACGCCGACGAAATCCGTAACTGAGCGAGGCGCCATGGCAAACCCACCCTCGGACACCCGGCTGAACCTGTCAGCGGGGATCCTATCCGTTTCGGTCGCAAGTATTTTGGTACTGGCCAAGCTGTGGGCGTTGCAAGCCACCGGCGCGCTGTCGGTCGCGGCAACGCTGGCGGATTCGGCGCTGGATTTGTTGGTCTCGCTGGCGGGGCTGCTGGCCATCGCCTATGCGGCCAAGCCCGCCGACAACGACCACCGCTATGGCCACACCGCGGTCGAGGACCTGACCGCGCTGGCGCAATCGCTGATCATCACCGGATCGGCCATCGCCATCGCCTTCGCCGCCATTAGACGGCTGATCGCCAATGACGCCCACCAGCTGGAATCGCAAGGCACGGGCATGGCGGTGATGATCCTGTCGATCGTGCTGACACTGGGGCTGGTGACATGGCAAGGCCATGTGGCGCGGCGCACGGGCAGCAAAGTCGTCGCCGCCGATTCGCTGCACTATATCGGCGACCTGATCCCCAATATCGGCGCGCTGGTGGCGCTGGCGATTTCAGCGTTTTGGGGCGTTGGACAGATCGACAGCATTATCGCACTCCTCGCGGCGGCACTGATGCTGCGCGGCGCGGCGCAGATCGGCAAACAAGCGTGGGACGCGTTGATGGATCGCAGCGCGCCGCCAGATGTCATCGCCAAGATCGAGGACGTCGTCCGCAACCATCCAGGTGTCATGGGCTACCACGACCTGAAAACACGCCAATCGGGCAGCCGCATTTTTGTGAATCTGCACGCCGAAATGGACGGCACCCAGACATTGGATCAGGCCCACCGCACCAGCGCGGCGCTGCGGCGCGCCATCGTGCGCGCTTTGCCCAATGCCGACGTTCTGATCCACCTCGACCCCTTTGGCGCCCCGCCCCACCCCGATGACGAGCGGCGGCACTAAGGGCGGGTTGTCAAGCCGCGCCGCCGCCCGCTACTGTGTTGAAAACCAATAGCGGAGCGTATGATGAAAACCCTGTTTAATACCGCCCCCTTGGCGACTGCCGCCTTGATCATCGGCGCGACCTGCGCCAACGCCCAAGCCCTGCCCGACCTCGAGGGGCGCGAGGTGACGGTGGCGGTCGAGAACGCCTACCCGCCCCTGCAATTCATCGATGGGGCTGGCAATGCCATCGGCTGGGAATATGACGCGCTGGCCGAAATCGCCCAGCGCCTGAACATCACCCTCGTCTACGAAAACTTCAGCTGGGACGCCATGATCCCCGCCGTGTCGCAAAGTCAGGTCGATCTGGCCGTCAACGGCATCACCATTCGCGAAGATCGCATGGAAATGGTCGACTTCTCGGACCCCTACATGACCTCGCAAATGCTGATGATCGTGCGCGCGGATGAAAGCCGCTTTACCGATGCGATCAGCTTTGCGGCGAACCCCGACCTGCTGATGGCCGCTCAACCCGGCACGACCCCCTTCTATGTTGGCGTCTATGACGTGCTGGACGGGGACGAGGCGAACCCCCGCATCATCGGCGTCGAGACGTTCGGCGCTGCCGTTGCCGCCTTGCGTAGTGGCGATGTGGATCTGGCCCTGTCGGATTCCACGGCGGCGCAGGGCTATGTCTCAGCGTCGGACGGGGCGCTGAAAATCGTCGGCGAGCCGCTGGGCGCCGAGGATTTCGGCTTCATCTTCCCCAAAGGCTCGGCCCTGATTGAGCCGTTTAACGCCGCTATCGCCAGCTTGGCCGCCGATGGCACATTGCGGGCATTGAACACCAAGTGGTTCTACGACTACAGCATGGGCCAATAATTCACGGATACCCATGTCCCCGCAGAAGACCGACAACGATTTTCCATGGTGGCTCGTCATCCTCGGGGTAACGGGCCTTTGGCTATTGTGGCGCATGCTGGCCGACCCCGACTATAGCGCGGCGGTGCCGGTGCTGGCCAAGGGCCTTGGCGTGACGATCATGGTGACGCTGGTCGCCTTTGCAGGGGCTGCAATCTTGGGGTTGGGGCTGGCGTTGGCGCAACTGTCGCGCCACATCGCACTGCGGCAAGCCGCCCGCCTTTATGTCGAGGTGATGCGCGGCATCCCGATCATGGTGCTGCTGCTGTACATCGCCTTCGTTGCGGTGCCGATCGGGGTCGAGGCATGGAATGCGTTGACCGGCTGGACGGGGATCGACCCCCTGCGCACCCGCGACGTTCCCCTGCTGTGGCGCGCCATCGCGGCGCTGATGCTGGCCTATGCCAGCTTTCTGGCCGAAGTGTTTCGCGCGGGGATTCTGTCGGTCGATCAGGGCCAGATCGAGGCTGCAAAGGCCTTGGGCCTGCGCCCCATGCAGGTGTTCCGCCACATCGTCTGGCCGCAAGCGATGCGCAACGTGCTGCCGCCGCTGGGTAACGACTTCGTTGCGATGGTCAAGGATAGCTCGCTTGTGTCGGTACTGGGTGTCGCCGACATCACCCAACTAGCCAAGCTGACGGCAGCCGCGAATTTCCGCTACCTTGAAACCTATAACGTCGTCGCGCTGATTTACCTGACCGTGACCATCGGCCTATCGCTGCTGCTGCGCAAATTCGAGCAACACCTGCGCGCGCGGGCCGCGCGATAGGGCTGGCAGCCTTTCGTCTGTGGCGCTAGCCTTGGCTCAAGACGAAAGGATACATGATGACAAATCCGCTGCTGGGCCCGTGGCGCGCGCCCTACGACCTGCCGCCCTACGATCTGATTTCCGACGAAGATTACGCCCCCGCGATTGACGAAGCCTTGTCCAAGGCCCGCGCCGCGATCGCCGCCATTTCGACCAACCCCGACGCCCCCACCTTCGACAACACGATCGCCGCGCTGGAACTGGCCGACGAAGATCTGGGTCGCGTGCTATCGGCGTTCTACACCGTCGCCGGGGCCGATTCGAACCCCGCGCGCGAGGCGTTGCAGCGTGATCTGGCCCCAAAACTATCCGCCTATGGGTCGGAAATCAGCAGCAACAAGGCACTGTTCCATCGGATCGATACCCTTTGGGCCACCAAAGACACCCTGTCGCTGACGCCCGAGCAAGAGCGCGTTCTGATGCTGACACGTCGGGGTTTCGTACGGGGTGGCGCCGCGCTGGACGGTGCGGCCGAGGACGAGATGAAAGCCGTAAAATCGCGGCTGGCTGTCTTGGGCACCACCTTTACCCAGAACCTGCTGGCCGATGAACGCGACTGGTTCATGCCGCTGGCCGAGGCCGACCTCACGCCCTTGCCCGCCTTCCTGACGGCAGCCCTGCGCGCCGCGGGTGTGGAAAAACAGGCAGACGGCCCTGTTGTCACGTTGGCCCGCTCGATCATCACCCCGTTTCTGCAGTATTCGCCGAACCGCGCCCTGCGCCAGCGCGCCTACGAGGCCTATGTCGCGCGCGGTGCCAATAGCGGCGCGACCGACAACCGCGATATTGCCGCCGAAACGCTAAAGCTGCGCCAGACCCGCGCGCAGCTGCTAGGCTACGACAACTTCGCCGCCTTCAAGCTGGAAACGGAAATGGCGGGCAATGCGCAAAACGTACGCAAGCTGCTAATGGATATCTGGGGCCCCGCCCGCGCTAAGGCCGAGGCCGAGGCCGCCGCGCTGGAAGCCCTGCTGCACGCCGATGGCATCGCCGGCCCGCTAGAGGCTTGGGACTGGCACTACTATGCCGAAAAACTGCGCCTTGCCGAACATGATTTGGACGAGGCGGCGATCAAGCCGTTTTTCCAACTGGACCGGATGATTGATGCTGCCTTTAGCGTCGCCAACCGCTTGTTCGGGCTAGAGTTCGAAGCGCTGGACGTGCCCTTCTATCACCCCGACTGCCGCGTGTGGAAAGTGACGCGCGACGGCGAATGGGTGGCGATTTTCGTCGGTGACTACTTTGCCCGTGGCTCGAAACGCTCGGGCGCGTGGTGCTCGGCACTGCGGTCGCAAAGCCGGATCGGCGGTTTGGAGCAGCGCCCCGTGGTGATGAACGTGTGCAACTTCGCCCCGCCGGAGGCTGGCCAGCCCGCGCTGCTGTCGTACGACGACGCCCGTACGCTATTCCATGAATTCGGCCACGCGCTGCACCAAATGCTGTCGGACGTGACCTATGAAAGCATTTCGGGCACATCGGTTGCGCGCGATTTTGTGGAACTACCCTCGCAACTGTTCGAGCACTGGTTAGAGGTGCCAGAAGTTCTGGCCGAATTCGCTACCCACGCCGAAACCGGCGCGGCGATGCCCCCCGAACTGATCACGCGCCTGCTGGACGCACGCAATTACGGGCAAGGCTTCTCGACCGTCGAAATCGTGTCCTCGGCATTGGTCGATCTGGAGTTTCATGACGGCAACGCGCCCGCCGACCCGATGCAAAAGCAGGCCGAGGTGCTGGAAAGCATCGGCATGCCCCATGCCATCCGCATGCGCCACGCCACACCGCATTTCGCCCACGTTTTCGGGGGCGACGGGTATTCCTGTGGCTATTACAGCTATCTGTGGTCGGAAACGATGGACGCGGATGCGTTTGATGCGTTTTTGGAAACCGGCGACCCCTTTGATCCCGCGACAGCTAAGTCTTTGGAAGAAAACATTCTATCCAAAGGCGGATCGGTCGATGCGGCCGAACTATACACCCGCTTCCGCGGCCGCCTGCCGGGGGTCGAGGGGCTGTTGAAAGGACGGGGGCTGATTTAAGCCCTCGCACCCGCACCATGGCAGACCGGGCACTCCGCGTTGGCTTTGGTGCGGATAATGCGCATGTCGGCGTAAAGCGCATCATAGATCAGCAAACGGCCGCGTAGTCCCTCGCCCGCGCCGGTCAGCGCCTTGATTGCCTCGGCGGCCATCATGGTGCCGATAATGCCGGGCAAGGGGCCAAGGACGCCGACGACGGAACAATCGGCCACAGCGGGCGGCGCGCTAGGGAAAACGCAGGTCAGGCAAGGGCCGCCGTGCGCGGGATCATACAGGCTGATCTGCCCCTCCCACGTCGTCAGCGCCGCAGAAATCAGCGGCACACCTGCCGCCACGCATGTCGCGTTCAGCAAGACGCGCGTCGCGGTGTCATCGCAACAATCCAGCGCCAGATCGTGCCCTGCGACCAAACCGGCCGCATTCGTAGCGTCGAACCGCTGCGCCACGGGAAGCACGTCGATATGCGGGTTCTGCGCGGCAATGGCATCGGCCGCCGAATCCACCTTGGGGCGGCCCTGCCATTCTGTGCGGTGGATGACCTGCCGCTGCAGGTTCGTCGCCTCGACCGTATCGGCGTCGACCACGGTGATGTGGCCCACCCCCGCCGCACCCAAGTATTGCAGCACTGGGCTGCCAAGGCCGCCAGCCCCCACCACCAGCACCTTTGCGCGCGACAGCGCCTTTTGCCCCGGCCCGCCGATTTCGCGCAAGGTGATGTGCCGCCCATAGCGGGCGACCTCGTCGGGGGTGAAGCGGCGGTCGGTCACTGCGACACGCCGGTCGAGCCGTAGCCACCCGCGCCGCGCGCGGTCTCGCTCAGGTCCTCGACCTCGACAAACTCGGCCTGCACCACGGGCGCGACGATCAGCTGCGCAATGCGATCGCCATGGGCGATGGTGACAGGCTGATCGCCTGCGTTCATCACGATCACCCCCAAATGGCCGCGATAGTCGGAATCGATCGTCCCCGGCGCATTCGGCAGGGTCAGCCCGTGCTTCAGCGCCAAGCCCGACCGCATCCGCACCTGCACCTCGAACCCGTCCGGGATTTCGATGCCGAGGCCGGTCGGGATGACCGCCCGCGCCAGCGGGGCCAAGGTCAGGCCACCATCGCGCAGATCAGCGACGAAATTCGCGCGCACATCGGCGCCAGCGGCCCCCGCAGTCTGGTAGCTGGGCAGCGCGATAGTGGCGTCGTACCCGTCAAGGCGGCGGAATTTGATGGTGGGGGTCATGCGTCGTCTTTCGTTAAAACAGTCGCGATGCGGCGCGCCAAGGCGGCGGCGACATCGGTTTTGGACATGCGCGGCAGCGTTTCCGTGCCGCTCTCGGTGATCAGCGTCACTTCATTTTCCGCCCCGCCCATAATGCCGGTTTCGGGGCGGACGTCGTTAGCAACAATCCAATCGGCCCCCTTGCGCAGCCGCTTGGCGGTGGCATGGGTGATGACATCGTCGGTCTCGGCGGCAAAGCCTACGACCAGCGTGGGGCGTCCCTGCGTCATATGGCCCACCTCGGCCAGAATGTCGGGGTTTTCCCGCAGGTGAAGCTGCGGGATCTGACCCGCCACTTTCTTGATCTTGCTGGCCCCTGCGCCGTCCACATGCCAATCGGCCACAGCGGCGGCAAAGACAGCCGCATCGGCGGGCAGCGCGGCCTGAACGGCGGCGCGCATTTGGGCCGCGGTTTCCACCCGCACGATGTCCGCGCCTGCGGGCGGCGACACCTCGGCGGGGCCGGTGACGAACGTCACCCGCGCGCCCAGCGCCAGCAGCGCCGCAGCAATCGCCGTGCCCTGCGCACCCGAGGATCGGTTCGCGATATAGCGCACGGGGTCGATCGGCTCGTGCGTGGGGCCCGATGTGACCAGCACGTGCTGGCCTGCCAGCGGTGTCTGCGCAGGCGCCAGCGCCTTTGAAATCGCAGAAAGAATCGCCAGCGGCTCGGCCATGCGGCCCGGCCCGAATTCGCCGCAGGCCATGGCACCATCGTCGGGGCCGACAAACAGCACACCGTCGCCGCGCAAGGTGGCGATATTGCGTTGCGTGGCCGGGTGCTGCCACATCCGCACGTTCATCGCGGGGGCGATCAGCACCCGCTTGTCGGTCGCCAGCAGCAGGGTCGAGGCCATATCGTTCGCCAGCCCCTGCGCCATCTTGGCCATCAAATCAGCGGTTGCCGGCACCACCACCACCAGATCGGCCGCACGCGATAGCTGGATGTGGCCAATCTCGGCCTCGTGCGTCAGATCGAACAGATCCTGGTGCACCGCCGTGCCCGCCAGCGCCGAAACCGACAGTGGTGTGACAAAGCTGGCGCCAGCGGCGGTCAGCACGGGCACCACTTCGGCCCCTTGCCCGCGCAGCAGGCGAATCACCTCCAGCCCTTTGTAAGCCGCGATGCCGCCGCCGATGATCAGTAGGATTCGCTTGCCGACCAGCACGACACACCCCCGCAAAGAAATTTGCCCTAGGCTAAGCCCTTTGCCCCCGCCCTACAACACGCGGCGCATGGACAAGCGCAAACGCCTGTCGCAGCATGGCGCCAATCCATACAACCGCGAGGCACCTGATGGACACACGCTACAAACATCTGGCCGAGCATCTGATGAAGAAGCCCTTCGCCGACCTGACCGACCGCGACCGCCGCGTGTTGCTGCACATGGCCGAACGCAAGCCCGTCGCCCGCGACCCTGCACAGCACGACGACACGCTGGGTGGGCGCATTGCCGATAAAGTCGCGTCATTCGGCGGGTCGTGGACATTCATCGGCTTGTTTGCCTTGGTTCTTGTCTCGTGGGTGGCCCTGAACGGGTTTTTACTGACGCACCCGCCGGACCCCTTCCCGTTCATCTTCCTCAATCTGGTGCTGTCGATGGTCGCGGCATTTCAGGCGCCGATCATTATGATGTCGCAAAACCGGCAGGCCCAAAAAGACCGCGACGCCGCTGCAAACGACTACGAAGTGAACCTGAAATCCGAGTTGGAGATCATGCGTATTCACGAAAAACTGGACGAGTTGCGCCTGACCGCCGTCGAAGAACGCCTGCAAGCCATCGACACCCGCATCGCCGCCATTGCCGATGATCTGGCGGTACTGTGCCGCACATTGCCACCAAGGGATGATGCTGCGCGTTAAATTTACGCGCATTAACTGTTCGTAAACCAAGATCGGGCCTGATCGCGCAAACGACTGGGAAAGACCCGATGCTGGCGCGCAGCTATTCCGTGGCGTTCGAGGGAATCGAGCCCCGCCTGATTGAAGTGCAATGCGCACTCTCGCCCGGGATACCGGGCTTTGCGATCGTCGGCCTGCCCGACAAAGCCGTCAGCGAATCGCGCGAGCGGGTGCGGGCCGCACTGGCTGCAATGGCAATGGCCATGCCCGCGCGCCGTATCACGGTAAACCTCTCCCCCGGCGATCTGCCCAAAGAAGGGTCGCATTACGACCTGCCCATCGCCATCGCGCTGCTGGCGGCGATGGATGTGTTTCCACGTGAAAACGCCGAAAGCCTCCTCAGCCTTGGCGAGTTGTCGCTGGATGGCCGCCTTGTGCCCGTGGCGGGCGCACTGCCTGCTGCCCTTGCCGCCGCAAGCGAAGGGAAAGCGCTGCTCGTGCCGCAGCAAAACGCCCCCGAGGGCGCGTGGGTTTCCGCCGCCACCGTTTTCGGCGCCGATAGCCTGCCTGCCGCACTGTCGCACCTGACAGGCACCAGCCCCCTGCCCGCAGCACGACCCCCGCTGGCGCGACCGCCCGTGGGCGGTGCGCAAGATTTGGCCCATGTGCGCGGTCAGGATGCCGCCAAGCGCGCGTTGGAAATCGCCGCAGCCGGCGGGCACAACCTGCTGATGGTCGGCCCACCCGGTGCCGGAAAGTCACTGCTGGCCAGTTGCTTGCCCGGCATTCTGCCGCCGCTTTCACCTGCCGAGGCGTTAGACACGGCCATGGTGCAATCCGTCGCGGGCTTGTTACAGGGCGGGATCAGCCTGCAGCGCCCGTTTCGCAGCCCGCATCATGGCGCCTCGATGCCGGCGATCATTGGCGGGGGGCGGCGTGCTACCCCGGGCGAGGTGTCGCTGGCCCACAACGGCGTGTTATTTCTGGACGAGCTGCCCGAATTCCAGCGCACCGTTCTGGATAGCCTGCGCCAACCGCTCGAAACCGGCGAGGTTTGGATTGCCCGCGCCACCGCCCATGTGCGTTACCCCAGCCGCATCATGCTGGTCGCCGCTGCGAACCCCTGCCGCTGCGGCAACATGGATGACGCCAGCCGCGCATGCGCCCGCGCCCCGCGCTGCGGGCAAGATTACATGGCCCGCGTCTCGGGGCCGTTGTTGGACCGGTTCGACATCCGCATCACGGTACCAGCTTTGCCGATTACCGCGCTGCGGGGCCCGCTGGCCGAAACTTCCGCCTCCGTTGCACAGCGGGTTGCTGCCGCGCGCATGCGGCAAACCCAGCGGCTAGAACCGCTGGGCGCGCGCAGCAATGCCGATTGCCCACCGGATACTTTGGAAAAAACGACCCTGATCGAGGCCGAGGGTGAGGCGTTCATGCAGCGCGCGTTGGCCCATTTCGGGATCTCTGCCCGTGGCTATACGCGCATTTTGCGCGTCGCCCGCACGATTGCTGATCTGGATGGGGCCGAGGCTGTTGCCCGCCCCCATCTGGCCGAAGCCATTGCCCTTCGCGGACCGTAACGCGCGGATTTAGACCGCGCGGCGACGTTCGATCGCTTCCCAGATTTTCGCGGCCGTGTTGGTGCCGTCGAACCGCTCCAGCTCTTGGATGCCGGTGGGGGATGTCACGTTGATCTCGGTCAGATAGTCGCCGATCACGTCAATGCCGACGAAAATCTGGCCCTTTTCGTGCAGCAGAGGCCCGATCTTGGCGCAAATTTCCAGATCGCGCGGGGTCAGCTCGACCTTTTCGGGACGCCCGCCGACATGCATGTTCGACCGTGTCTCGCCCGAGGCCGGCACGCGGTTGATCGCACCCACAGGCTCGCCATCCACCAGAATCACCCGCTTGTCGCCCTTGCGCACGTCCGGCAGGTATTTCTGCACGATCATCGGCTCGCGCGAGATCGAGGTGAACATTTCGTACAGCGAGGCGAGGTTGCTGTCGTCCGCCGTCAGCTTGAACACGCCTGCGCCGCCATTGCCGAACAGCGGTTTCAGAATGATGTCGCCATGTTTAGCGCGAAATGCGCGCAGCGTTTCCAGATCGCGGGCGATGGCGGTCGGCGGCGTCAGTTCGGGAAAGCGCAGAACAAGCAGCTTTTCGGGGTAATTGCGCACCCAGAACGGGTCGTTCACGACCAGCGTTTTCGGGTGGATCATATCCAGCAAATGCGTCGTCGTGATGTAACCCATGTCGAACGGCGGGTCTTGGCGCAGCCAGACCACATCATAATCGGCCAGATCGACCTCGACCTCGTCGCCCAGCGTGAAGTGATTGCCCTTTTCACGGCGCACTTCCAGCGGCCAGCCGCGTGCGGTAACGCGCCCTTCTTGGAACGCCAGCTTGTCGGGGGTGTAATAGAACAGCGAATGGCCACGGGCCTGCGCCTCGAGGGCGATACGGAAGGTCGAATCGCCGTCAATGTTGATGGACTCGATCGGGTCCATCTGAATGGCCACTTTCAGCGCCATGGTCTTGCCTCCTTGGGTGTCTGGGCACGGTTGTGGCCGATGGCGCGCACCGGCGCAATCCCGCTTAGATGAAGAAGGCGTTTTCAATCACGCGAACGTGGCCTTGGCCATCGACTAACGCCAGATCTAGACGCGTGGGCTGCAGGCGACCCGCCATATAGCTATCTGCCGCCCGTATAATGCGCTGCGCTTGTGCAGGCGACAGGGCAAAGGCGGCGCGGTCGAAGGTGGGGGCGGATTTCACCTCGACGAACAGCGTCAGGTCGGCATGCTGCAAGATCAGGTCGATTTCCGCTCCCGCCCCGCGCCACCGCCGATGCAACAGATTGGCGCCCAGCGCCTGATAATGGCGCAGCACGGCGTCTTCTGCCGCCGCGCCCTGCAGGGTGTTGCGCAGTCCGTTAGTCATCCGCCTGCGCCATCGACAGCGCAATCTGGTACACCTCGCGGCGAGGCAAGTTCAGTGCACCGGCGACCAAGGTTGCGGCATCCTTGATCCGCATGGTCTGCATCGCCTCGCGCAGCGCGCCCTCGACATCGGCAACGCCCGTTTCTTGCGCGCCGGCACGATCGACCAGCACCACTACCTCGCCGCGCACATCGTTTTCGCCGTAATAGGCGGCCAGCTCTGACAGGCTACCGCGACGGACTTCCTCGAACTTCTTGGTCAGCTCGCGGCAGATGGCGGCGCGGCGGTTTGGGCCGAAAACCGCCATCATATCGACCAAGCAATCAGCCAACCGCTTGGGCGATTCGTAAAACACCAATGTCGCGGGCACATCGCGCAGACCAGCCAGTTCGGTTTGCCGCGCCGCATGGGCCGAAGGTAAAAACCCGTTGAATAAAAAGCGATCCGTCGGCAATCCACCAATCGTCAGTGCGGTAAGTACTGCGGATGCGCCCGGTGCTGCGGTCACAGGCAAGCCAGCGGCGATCATGCCCTGCGATAGCTCGTACCCCGGATCGGCGACCAGCGGGGTCCCGGCCTCGGACACGTAAGCGACTGATTTTCCATCCTGAACCTGCGCCACCAAGTGGGCGACAGTGCCATCACCCGAATGGTCGTGAAACGCGACAAGGCGGCGACCGTTCAGCGGAACGCCATGAATTTCCATCAACTTGCGCGCGGTTCGCGTGTCCTCGGCCGCAATGACATCGGCCATGCGCAGCACATCCAGCGCGCGCAGCGTGATGTCGCGCGCGCTGCCGATGGGCGTCGCCACAAGATAAAGACCCGCCGTCAGCGGCAAAGACCCAGCCATTTCGCATTCTTCCCTAGACCCATGACCTGCCTGCCCTATGATGACGCCGGATTGCAAGTCGTTTGCGGCCCGTTTACTTCTGCGCTTCAGATAACCGGTGCGCGCGCAGGCGATACTAGTAGGGAGAAAGACCTAGGATGCTTAGCAAACTGATCTCACGTCGCTACGTTGGACGCCTTGGCGCGGCGCTGGCCGTTGCCGCACTGGCGGCCTGCCAACCCGTGGTCAACACCCCGACCCGCAACACCGGCGCAAATGGCGCTACTGTACGCGTGGCGCTGCTGGTGCCCGCAGGCTCGGCCCAAGCGACCGATAACCTGATCGCGCAGAATCTGGAAAACGCGGCGCGTCTGGCGATTGCCGATCTGGGCACCAGCCGCATCGACCTGCGCGTCTACCCGACATCGGGCAATGCGACGCAGGCCGCAACCGTGGCGCGCGCCGCCGTCGCCGATGGTGCAGCCGTGATCCTCGGCCCTGTATATGCCGAGGAAGCCAATGCTGCAGGCGTCGCCGTAGCCAATTCGGGCGTGAACGTGCTGGCGTTTTCGAACAACGCCACCATCGCAGGCGGCAATGTGTTCATTCTGGGCCAGACCTTCTCGGACACGGCGAACCGCCTGGTCGGCTATGCCAGCACGCAGGGCATCAACAGCTATGTCGTCGCCCACGGCAATGATCTGGGCGGCAATCTGGGGCGTGACGCCATCGTTGCGGCTGTGAACGCACGCGGCGGCACGGTTGCGGGGGTCGAGGCCTATCCCTTGTCGCAATCTGATGTGATTGCAGCGGCCCGCCGCATTGCAACCACCGTGAATAACTCCGGCGCGCAAGCCGTGTTCACCACCGCCAGCGTCAACGCCGACCTGCCCATTCTGGCGACCATCCTGCCCGAATCCGGCGTAAATCTGGAAACCACCCGCCTGATGGGCCTGACCCGCTGGAACGCCACGTCGCAGGCGCTGACCCTGCCGGGCCTGCAGGGCGGCGTCTTTACACTGCCCGACCAAGCCCGCGTGACCGCATTCGAAACCCGCTACGGCGCGCGCTACGGCCAACCGCCGCACCCGTTGGCGAGCCTTGCCTATGACGGCATCGCAGCCATCGGCGCCCTGCTGCAACGCGGCGGCGACAATGCCTTGTCGCGCAATGCCCTGTTGCAATCGCAAGGGTTCGAAGGCACGTCGGGCATCTTCCGTTTCTTGCCTGATGGCACAACACAGCGCGGATTGGCTGTCGCCGAGATCCGCAACAACATGGTGAACATCCTTGACCCCGCCCCCCGCAGCTTCGGCGGCTCGTCGTCCTAACGCGACCATCATCGGGCTACCTGCACTTCCCATGCCGGACGGAATGATCCGTCCGGCCCACGAGATTTTCGACCTTCCCGCCGTGACAGATCGCCTTGCGCAGACCATCGACGGGGTGGCGGACCCGATGGAAATCCGCCGCCAGACGGTCGCGGTGCTGTCGTCGGCCATGGCGGATGGGCGTGCGGTGATCGCAGCGGGGTTCAGCGCAAACCCGCACGACAGCCGCAGCACCACCCATGCCTATGCATGGCTAACCGACTGCGTTGTGACATTGGCCTTCACTATCGCGCGCGGCCCGATGCAGCCCGCGCCGATCGAGGGCGATCTGACCATGGTGGCGGTTGGCGGCTATGGTCGCGGCGAGATGGCGCCGTTTTCCGACGTCGACCTGCTGTTCATCACGCGCACCACCATGACGCGCGAGACCGAGGCGGTAATCGAAGCGCTGCTGTACACCCTGTGGGATCTCAAGCTGAAAGTCGGGCATTCCTCGCGCACCGTCGATGACTGCCTGCAGATGGCGCGGCAGGATTTCACCATCCGCACATCCATGGTCGAGGCCCGCTTCATTGCCGGCAAAGAGGCGCTGTTCAACACCCTGCGCACGCGCCTGTGGAATGACGTGTTCAAGAACACCGCCGGTGAGTTCATCGAGGCCAAACTGACCGAACGGGCCGAGCGTCACGTGAAACAAGGTGGCCAGCGCTATATGGTCGAGCCGAATGTGAAAGAGGGCAAAGGCGGGCTGCGCGACCTGCAATCCCTGTATTGGATCGGCAAATACGTCTACAACGTGCAGGACGCGGCGCAGTTGGTGAAAAAGGGCGTTTTCACCGCCGATGAATATGACACCTTCCGGCTGGCCGAAGATTTCCTATGGGCCGTGCGCTGCCACCTGCACCTGATTGCAGGGCGCGCCGTCGATTTGCTGTCTTTCGACATGCAGGTCGAGGTTGCCGCCCGCATGGGCTACCGTGATCGCGGCGGGCGCCGCGCGGTCGAGCATTTCATGCAGGACTACTTCCGCCACGCGACCAAAGTGGGCGAGTTGACCCGTATTTTCTTGACCGTTCAAGAAGATAAGCTGATCAAGCCCGTCCCCATGCTGTCGCGCCTGTTCACCCGCAAGCGCCCCGTGGCGGCCCCCTATGCGCTGAAGAACAACCGCCTGACTGTCGCGGATGAAAAGGCGTTTTTGGCTGACAACCTGAACCTCTTGCGCATTTTCGAGGAAAGCGTCCGCATGGGCGCGTCGATCCATCCTGATGCCCTGCGTCTGGTCGCCGCCAACCTGCACCTGATCGACGATGCCATGCGCGAAAGCCGCGCGGCCAACCGGATCTTCCTTGATCTGATGCTGCGCCACGGCAACCCGGCGCGCATTTTGCGGCACATGAACGAAATTGGTGTGCTGGCCGCGTTCATCCCCGAATTCGAACCTATCGTCGCGATGATGCAGTTCAACATGTATCACCACTACACGGTGGACGAACACACGTTCCAATGCATCTCGAACCTCTCGCAGATCGAGGCAGGCAAGCTGCACGATGACCTGCCTTTGGTCAGCGACATTGTCAGCGCAGGCATCAGCCGCCGCGTGATTTATGTGGCGCTGCTGCTGCATGACATCGGCAAAGGGCGCGAGGAAGACCATTCGGTGCTGGGCGCACAAATCGCCCGCCGCGTCGCCCCCCGCCTTGGCCTATCCAAGCGCGAGACCGAGACAGTCGAATGGCTGATCCGCCACCACCTGCTGATGTCGGATACCGCGCAAAAGCGCGATATTTCCGAACCCCGCACCGTCCGCGCCTTTGCCAAAATGGTCGAATCGCGCGAGCGGCTGGATCTGCTGACCGTGCTGACCGTCTGCGACATTCGTGGTGTTGGCCCCGGCACGTGGAACAACTGGAAAGCCGCACTGATCCGCAGCCTGCACCGCTCGACCACCGAGGTTTTGGCCATCGGCCCCGATAGCCTGTCGCGCCACACCCGCGAGGACGAGGCGAAGCGCGCCCTGCGCGAGGCCCTTGCCGACTGGCCCTCAACCGACCTGCGCGCAGAAACCGCGCGGCATTACGGCCCCTATTGGCAGGGCCTGCCCCATTCGGCGCATCTGGTCTTCGCGAACTTGCTGCGTGGCATCAGCGACACCGAAATTCGCATCGACCTGACCCCCGACCCCGAACGCGACGCGACCCGCGCCAGCTTTGCCATGGCCGACCACCCCGGCCTGTTCTCGCGTATGACCGGCGCCCTCGCCCTTGTGGGCGCAAACGTTGTTGATGCCCGCACCTATACCAGCAAAGACGGCTACGCGACCGCGACCTTCTGGGTACAGGACGCCGATGGTCGCCCGTTCGAGGCCGCGCGCCTGCCCCGCCTGCGCCAGATGATCGACCGCACCATGAAGGGCGAGGTTGTCCCGCGCGAAGCGATGAAGGAACGCGACAAGATCAAGAAACGCGAACGCGCGTTCAATGTGCCGACCCTCATCACCTTTGATAACGAAGGGTCGGACATCTACACCATTATCGAGGTCGACACCCGCGACCGCCCCGGCCTGCTGCACGATCTGGTGCGCACGCTGGCGGCGCAGAACGCGAACCTCGCATCCGCCGTGATTGCAACCTACGGCGAACAGGCCGTTGATACCTTCTACGTCAAAGACATGTTCGGCCTGAAATTCCACGCCGAAGGCCGTCGCCAACAGCTTGAAGCCAAGCTGCGCGAGGCCATTGCCCAAGGTGCCGAAAGGGCCCGATCGTGACCGACACCCCGCAGCGCACCACATCCCCCATCCGGCTGGCGACGAACTTCGTCACCGTGGGGCTTTGGACATTCCTCAGCCGCATTTTGGGCTTTGCCCGCGACATTCTGATGGCGGCCTATCTGGGCACGGGCCCCGTGGCCGAGGCGTTCAACATCGCCTTTTCGCTGCCCAACATGTTCCGCCGCTTCTTTGCCGAGGGCGCGTTCGGCATGGCCTTCATCCCGATGTTTTCGAAAAAGCTGGAAAGCGGCGATGACCCGCAGGGCTTCGCCCGCGACGCGTTTTCGGGGATGACGTTCATCCTGACGCTGTTTTCGGTGCTGTGCATTTTGATCATGCCTGCGCTGGTCTGGGCAATGGCCTCGGGCTTTGCGGGCGACGCGCGGTTCGGGCTGGCCACCAGCTACGGGCGCGTGGCGTTTCCCTATATTCTACTGATCTCGCTGACGGCACTGCTGTCGGGGGTCTTAAACGCCTCGGGGCGGTTCCGCGCCGCGGCTGCGGCCCCAGCGCTATTGAACCTGACCTTCATCCCCGCCATCCTGATTGGCGCGCATTTTGATGCGCTGCCGGGCGGCGGCGATGGCACACGGATCGGGCTGGCGCTGGCATGGGCGGTGCCAATCGCCGGCGTGTTCCAGCTAGCGACGGTATGGCTGGCATCGCGCCGCGCGGGATTCAACATCGGCCTGCAACGCCCTCGCCTGACGCCCGAGATGAAGCGCCTGGCCATTATCGCCTTCCCTGCGATTTTGGCGGGCGGGGTCGTGCAAATCAACCTGCTGGTTGGCCGCCAAGTCGCCAGCTATTTCGACGGGGCGATCAACTGGCTGGCCTATGCCGACCGGCTGTATCAACTGCCTTTGGGCGTGGTCGGTGCCGCGATTGGTGTGGTGCTGCTGCCTGAACTATCGCGCCGTTTGGGTGCAAAAGATGATGCGGGCGGGCGGCAGGCGCTGAACCGCTCGACCGAATTCGCGCTGATGCTGTCGATTCCGGCGGCCGTCGCGCTGGTGGTGATCGCCGTGCCGCTGATTTCGGTGATGTATCAACGTGGCGCCTTCACCGCCGATGACACCGCCGCGACCGCGCTGGTTTTGGCGGTCTACGGGCTGGGCCTGCCTGCTTTCGTGCTGCAAAAGGTTCTGCAGCCCCTTTATTACGCCCGCGAAGATACCCGCAGCCCGTTCCGGTTTGCCTTGGTGGCGCTGGTGGTCAACGCGGTTGCAGCGGTTGCATTGGCGCCGTTCATCGGCTTTGTCGCCGCCGCACTGGGGACCACGCTGGCGGGCTGGGGAATGGTCGCACAACTATGGTCGGGCAGCCGCAACATGGGGCTTGCCGCGCAAATCGACGCGCAACTACGCCGCCGTGCGTGGCGGATCTGCGTGGCGGCGGGCATCATGGGCGTGGCGCTTGGCCTAGGCACATGGGCGCTGCAACCGCTGCTTGGGCCGGGCCACATGCGCTATCTGGCGCTGATGATTCTGGTGTTTGGCGGCATGGGTGTCTACTTTGTCACGGGCCAGGCGCTCGGCGCATTCGACATCCGCGAAGTGAAAGCCATGCTGCGACGCCGCAAAGCGTGACCCAAGGGGCAAAGAAGCCCCTTTTCGCGCGCGCGGCGGCGATATATACGGCGCGAATGTCGCAAAATCCGCCCGATCTTCGCCCCGATCTAGCCCCGCGTCCGCGTTTCGACACGGCCCCCCGACCCGGTCAACCGACCATCGGCATGGTCAGCCTTGGCTGCCCAAAGGCCCTTGTTGACAGCGAACGCATCCTGACGCGCCTGCGTGCCGAAGGCTATGCCATCAGCCCCGACTATTCCGGGGCAGATGCGGTCATCGTCAACACCTGCGGCTTCCTTGATTCGGCCAAGGCCGAAAGCCTCGAGGCGATTGGCGAAGCCCTGCAGGAAAACGGCAAGGTAATTGTCACCGGCTGTTTGGGCGCAGAACCTGAATACATCACGGGCGTGCACCCCAAGGTTTTGGCCGTCACCGGCCCGCACCAATATGAGCAGGTGCTGGATGCTGTGCATGGCGCTGTGCCGCCCTCGCCCGATCCGTTCGTGGATTTACTGCCGGCGGCGGGGATCAAACTGACCCCGCGCCATTACAGCTACCTCAAGATTTCCGAGGGCTGTAACCACAAGTGCAAATTCTGCATCATCCCCGACATGCGCGGCCGTCTGGCCAGCCGCCCTGCCCACGCCATCGTGCGCGAGGCTGAAAAGCTGGTGCAAAGCGGCGTGAAAGAACTGCTGGTCATCAGCCAAGATACCTCGGCCTATGGGGTCGACCTGAAATATGCCACCGAGCGTGGCCACCGCGCGCATATTACCGATCTGGCGCGTGATCTGGGCAGTTTAGGCGCGTGGGTGCGGATGCATTACGTCTACCCTTACCCGCATGTGCGCGACATGATCCCGCTGATGGCGGATGGGTTGATTCTGCCTTACCTCGACATCCCGTTCCAACACGCCCACCCCGATGTGCTGCGCCGCATGGCCCGCCCAGCTGCCGCCGCCAAGACGCTGGATGAAATCGCCGCGTGGCGCGATGTCTGCCCCGATATCACCCTGCGCTCGACCTTTATCGTCGGTTACCCCGGCGAGACCGAGGCCGAGTTCCAGACTCTGCTGGACTGGCTGGACGAGGCGCAACTGGATCGCGTCGGTTGCTTCCAATACGAAAACGTCGCCGGCGCGCGTTCGAACCTGCTGCCCGACCATGTGCCGGACGAGGTGAAGCAAGACCGCTGGAACCGCTTTATGGAAAAGGCGCAGGCCATTTCCGCCGCCAAGCTGCAGGCCAAGGTAGGCCTGCAGATGGATGTCATTATCGATGAAATCGAAGATGGCGTCGCGACCTGCCGGACCAAGGCCGACGCCCCCGAGATCGACGGCAACCTGTTTATCGACGAAGGCACCGAGACCATGGCCGTCGGCGACATCGTGCGCGTGACAGTGGACGAGGCCGAGGATTACGACCTGTGGGGCACGCCGGTTTAACCGGCGCCCCCGCTAGCTGCCCGCCTTTTGCGCCACATAATCGCGGTAGGTGGTGCGGATAACGCTCAGCCGCTCGGCATTGGCGGGGTGGCTGCCAAGGATTTGGTTCCCCGGGTCTGGAATGCGGAAGAAGAAGGCCGCCCCGCGCAGCGGATCGAAGCCTGCCTCGGCCGCGATGACAGTGCCCAGCGAATCGGCCTGTAGTTCATAGTCTTTCGAATAGCGCAGCGCGCCATAGGCGGCCCCGATCTCGGCCGCATTGCGCAATGCGCCCTCGGGGGCGATGGGCAGTGACCCGGCGATACGCTGCGCGACCGCCGA
Organism: Ketogulonicigenium robustum; assembly: GCF_002117445.1. Classification (NCBI taxonomy): domain Bacteria; kingdom Pseudomonadati; phylum Pseudomonadota; class Alphaproteobacteria; order Rhodobacterales; family Roseobacteraceae; genus Ketogulonicigenium; species Ketogulonicigenium robustum. Next base: position 246,457 of record NZ_CP019937.1, on the reverse strand, counting down.
TGCGCGCGCCGCGTCCAAATCGCGCTGCTGTAGGTGCCCCAGAATATGGTGCGAGGCCTCGTGCGCCAGAATAAAGGCGATTTCGTCGCTATTGGCCACCATCAGCAGCAGATCGACCGTCAGCGCGATGATGGGGTTGCCGTTCGCGTCCAGCGTTTGATAGGCGTTCGCGCCGATGTCGGACTGATCATCGATCACGATGCGGAAGTTGCAGTTGCGCGGCACGTTTTGCTTGGCCGCGTAATCGCGACAGACTGCCTCGGCCACGGGTTCGATGTTCGATGCCGCATAGACGAAGCCTTGCGCCCGCAGCGCCAGATCGGGCTGACCCGCCCCTGCGCTGGCACTGGTGGATGGTTTGGGTGACGTGGACGGGGCGCTGGTGGTTTGCGGGGCCCCGCAAGCCGCCAGCAAAAGCGTGGCAAACAGAACCGTCAACAAACCGCAGCGCACGCGAATAGCTTTCATAGCAGTCGAAACACCTTGTCGCGGGCGGTGGCGCCGCGAATCAATTGAAGTTGGCTTTTGGGGATTCCCATCGCCTTGGCAAGCAGCGCTGCGACGGCGGCATTGGCTTTGCCGTCCTCGGGCGGGACTGTGACATAGACGCGGATAGTGCCGTCATCGTCGTGCAAAATGCGCGCCCGCGATGCGCGGGGCGTCACGCGCACCGCAATTTCGGCACCGGTAACGGCAAGATCTGTCATATCCATGGGGGACAGTTTATCCTGCCCTGCGCGGGGAACAAAGCCCCCACACAGAAAACGACCATCGAACCGACGAAGGAAGCCGATGACCCATTCCCCGCTTTCGTTTTTGTTGCACCGCCGCTCGCATCCCGCGCGGCTGCTGGGCCTGCCCACCCCCGAGGGCGAGGTGTTGACGCAAATCCTAACCGCCGCCGCCCGCACGCCCGACCACGGCAAGCTGGAACCGTTCCGCTTTATCATTCTGGAACGCGGCGCGCTGGACAGGCTGGCGGCGCTGGCCGAAACGCGCGGCCAAGCGCTGGGGAAGGAAGACGGCCCAAAGCTGAAGGCTGTCACCCAGTTCAGCCAAAGCCCGTTTGCCATCGCCGTGGTGCAAGTGCCGCGCCCGACAGACAAAGTGCCCGCGATTGAACAAACCTATACCGCAGGCGCTGTTGCGCTGGGGCTGGTGAATGCCGCGCTGGCGAGCGGCTTTGGCGCGAATTGGTTGACCGGATGGGCCGCTTACGACCGTCCTTTCCTGCAAGACGGTCTGGGTTTGGCGCCCGACGAACAGCTGGTCGGGTTCGTCCATATCGGCACGGCTGGCACGCAGCCTAGCGACCGCCCGCGCCCAGACCTTGACCAGATCGTGACGCGGATGGCGCAATAATCAGTTCGTGTGGGTCCGCCGCTCGATCACATGCGGTTCTTGCATTTCGGTCGGCGGGTTCATGCGGTGGAACACATCAAGGTCACGCACCTTGATCACACCCGACAAGATAATCGCGCAAATCAGGCTGCCCGTGATGACGGCCCAAAGCGTCGTGATTTTTACAGTCCGCTTGAAGTCGAAGTTGGCGGGGGCCGATGCGTGGGTGCCCGGCACAATCTCGCCCACATCGCCCTGCGTGCGCAGGCCGATCGGCAGGACGATGAACAGCACCATGAACCAGCTGACCGCGTAAACAACGATGACAGAGGTGATAGTCATAGGCAGCTCTCCTTCGTGAAGATCTGCCGCGACCTAGGCCGCGGCAGGGAATGATTAGGCTTCCGGCGGCAGAACGCGCAGGCGCAGCTCGCGCAGTTGTTCGTTCGTCGGCTCGTTCGGGGCGCCCATCATGACGTCTTCGGCGCGTTGGTTCATCGGGAACAGGATCACCTCGCGGATGTTCTGTTCATCTGCCAGCAGCATCACGATACGGTCGATACCAGCTGCACAACCACCGTGGGGCGGCGCGCCGTAGGTAAAGGCGTTGACCATGCCGCCAAAACGGCGGCGCACTTCATCGGGGCCGTAGCCCGCGATTTCGAACGCCTTGAACATGATTTCCGGCTGGTGGTTCCGGATCGCACCCGAGACCAGCTCGTACCCGTTACAGGCCAGATCGTACTGGAAGCCGCGCACGGCCAGCGGGTCGCCGTTCAGCGCCTCAAGGCCACCTTGCGGCATCGAGAAGGGGTTGTGTTCGAATTCGTAAGCGCCAGTTTCGGCATCTTGCTGGAACATCGGGAAGTCGACGATCCATGCGAACGCAAAACGGTCTTTCTCGGTCAGGCCCAGTTCTTCGCCGATCACGTTGCGGGCCTTGCCGGCAACCTTTTCAAACACGGCGGGCTTGCCGCCCAGGAAGAACGCGGCATCGCCAAGGCCAAGGCCCAATTGTTGACGGATCGCCTCGGTCCGCTCGGGGCCGATGTTCTTGGCCAAGGGGCCAGCGGCTTCCATGCCCGAGCCATCCTCGGCCTCGCGCCAGAAGATATAGCCCATGCCCGGCAGACCCTCTTTTTGGGCCCAGACGTTCATGCGGTCACAGAACTTGCGGCTGCCGCCGGTCGGGGCCGGAATCGCGCGGATTTCGGTGCCGTCTTGTTCCAGCAGCTTGGCGAACACGGCAAAGCCTGAACCCGCGAAATGCTCGGATACGACCTGCATCTTGATCGGGTTACGCAGGTCGGGCTTGTCGCTGCCATACCACAGCGCCGCGTCTTTGTAAGAAATCTGCGGCCATTCGGTGTCGACCTTGCGGCCGCCGCCAAACTCCTCGAACAGGCCGCTCAGCACGGGCTGGATCGTCGCGAACACGTCGTCTTGGGTGACGAACGACATTTCCATGTCGAGCTGGTAGAAGTCGGTCGGGCTGCGGTCAGCGCGCGGGTCTTCGTCGCGGAAGCACGGCGCGATCTGGAAATACTTGTCAAAGCCGGACACCATCAGCAGCTGCTTGAACTGCTGGGGCGCCTGCGGCAGCGCATAGAACTTGCCCGGGTGCAGACGCGACGGGATCAGGAAGTCGCGCGCGCCTTCGGGCGAGGACGACGTGATGATCGGCGTTTGGTATTCGCGGAAGCCCTTGCCCCACATACGCTGGCGGATCGAGGCGACCACATCCGAACGCAGGGTCATCTTGCGCTGCATATCCTCGCGGCGCAGGTCAAGGTAGCGGTAGCGCAGACGGGTTTCTTCGGGGTATTCTTGCTCGCCAAAAACCTGCAGCGGCAGTTCAGCTGCAGCGCCCAGCACTTCGATGTCTTGCACAAAGACTTCGATTTCGCCGGTGGCCAGCTTGGTATTCACCAGCGAGGCATCGCGCGCCTTCACGACGCCGTCGATGCGGATACACCATTCGGCGCGCACCTTTTCGACCTCGGCGAAGGCCGGGCTGTCGGGGTCACACAGAACCTGCGTGATCCCGTAATGGTCGCGCAGGTCGATGAACAAGATACCACCGTGGTCGCGCACCCGATGAACCCAGCCAGACAGGCGGACGTTTTGACCGACATGGGCGGCGTTCAGTTCTGCGCAGGTGTTGCTGCGATAGGCGTGCATGCGTGCGATCCCCTTGGAAGCTTTAGCGCCGATACACCGCCACGGCGGGCGGAAGTCAAGGCAAAGGCGCGTTCATTCGCGCTTTGGTGCGGGTCCTTCGTCAAGTTGCAGCTGTAAAAAGGCCAAATCCAGCCAACGACCGAATTTCACGCCCACCTGCGGCAACAGCCCGACCGTTTTGAAACCCAAGTGCTGATGCAATCGGATCGAGCCCTCGTTCTCGGCCGCGATGCCGGCCACCATCACATGGATGCCCTGCTTGCGGGCATATTCGATCAGCGCCTGCAACAGCGCCCGCCCCATGCCGCGCCCGCGTTGGTCGGCCCGCACGTAGACCGAATGTTCGACCGTCAGGCGGAATCCATCGAAGGCGCGGAAGGGCCCATAGCTGGCAAAACCCACCACTTCGCCCTGCGAATCCTCGACCACCAGAACCGGAAATCCATCGGCCTGACGGGCGGCCATCCAATCTGCCCGATTTTGAGGCGTGACAGGTGTTTCGTTCCAGACGGCAACGCTATTTAAAACAGCGTCATTATAAACCGCAGCGATTGAAATTGAATCCGCAGATTTCGCAACCCTAATAATCATTTAAGCCCCCTTCCGGCGGATTTGTTCTGACAGCGCGCAGCCCAATAAGCAAGATGCCGCTACGGCTGTTCGCAAAACGCATAGCAGACCCGCAGAAGACCTTGATCTTGCACTCTTGAAAGGCAAATTGCGGCATGTAAATGAAAGACGCAATGCGGTCGTCGTGGCCCCCGCAGGCGATTCTCGGGCGGGTCCGGGGCCGGGTGTTGAACCCAAACTCAGGTATCTGTGTGCAGATGGCGACCCCCTCGAAGCTTCCGAACGAAACGACACCCCCGCCCCTTACCCGCCGCCGGCTTTTGACCAGCGCGGCGATGGCAGCCAGCATGCTGCCTCTGGCACAGGGGACATGGGCGCAAGTGGCGCCTGGAGATCTGCCGGACGGGCCCGTCCCGTTCAGCTATGACCGGCTGAGCGACGAGATGAAAACCTTGTCGCAACAGCCCTATACGGCTGAACGCGTGACAGACAGCTTCCTGACGGGGCTGGACTATGACGACTACCGGTCGATCGCCTTCCGGCCCGAACGCGCGCGTGGCACAGCCGATGCCGCGCCGTTCCGTCTGCAAGCCTTCCATATGGGCTGGCTGTTTACCGAGCCGGTGCGCCTGTTCGAAATCAGCGGCAACCAAGCCCGCCCGATGATCTTTTCCAGCGATGACTTCGACTATCGCGGTGATCTGGCGGCGCGCGTTCCCGCCCATTTCGACCTTCCGGGCGTTGCGGGTTTCCGCCTGCATTACGCGCTGAACCGCCCCGATATCATGGACGAGCTTATCGCGTTTTTGGGTGCCAGCTATTTCCGCGCCTTGGGGCGGGGCAATACCTATGGCGCCAGCGCGCGCGGATTGGCCGTCAATACCGGCGCCACGTCGGGCGAGGAATTCCCCCGCTTTTCACGATTCTATATCGATCGCGGCACCGACCCGTCGCGAATTGTCGTCTACGCCGCGATGGAAAGTGACAGCCTGACGGGGGCTTATCGGTTTGAAATCGTCCCCGGTCGCAATACGACCATCGGGGTCACCGCGCGGCTGTTTTTACGCAAGGACATTTCGGTTCTGGGGGTTGCCCCGCTGACCAGCATGTTCCTCTATTCGGAAAAGAACCGCGCCGCGTTCGACGATTACCGCCCCAATGTCCACGACAGCGACGGGCTGAAGGTGCTGCGTGCGGGCGGCGACATTCTTTGGCGCCCCCTGAACAATCCCGCGCGGCTAGCGGGCAGCTTCTTGTCGGAAGAAAGCCCGATTGGTTTCGGCCTGATGCAGCGCGATCGCGACTTTGCCAACTACCAAGACGCCGAAGCCCATTACGAGGAACGGCCCTCGATCATGGTGCGCCCGCGTGGCGACTGGGGCAAAGGCTTCGTACGGCTGTTGGAAATTCCAACCGACTTGGAAACAAACGATAATATCGTCGCCTTCTGGGTCCCCGAGGCCCCCGCGAAAGCGGGCGATTCGCTTGAATTCAACTACGATCTGATCTGGGGCGCCCTGCCCGAGAATGACGAGGCAGAGTTGGCGCATGTGTTTGAAACCCGCGCCGGGCATGGCGGGGTATCGGGCACGCCGCATGATGGGGCGACGCGTAAATTCGTTGTCGATTTCCGTGGTGGCATCATCGCGCAACTTCCCGCCGATGACGAAAATTTAGCACCGGTGGTCGATGTAAACGGGGGAACCATTTCCCATATGCATCATGAAAAGCTGCCAAACACGAACGATTGGCGGATTGTGGTCGATATCGCCCCCTCGGGGGATGGGCCGGTTGAAATATCGGGCCATTTCGCAGGATATGATCGCAAATTGTCGGAAGTATGGATTTATCAATGGGTGCGCGCATGACCTACCCTATTCAGAATATGACCAAAACAGACGCCTTGCCCCCCGCCGCGCCTTTGGCAATGCCGTGCCAAGTTCTTGTGGCACCGCAATCGCCTTTGCGGCACACTATTAACGAGTGGCTGCACACGATGGTGCGCCGCATGCAACGTCGCGCTCCGGGGGCCCGCAGCTAAAGTATGAATACTCTCAGGCGCGGCCTACTGGCCTTTGGTCGCAGCAGCCAAATCCTGTTTGCACTGCTTGCGGGCGCGGGTGGGTTCTACCTTTTCGTGCAGTTCGGCGCGTCTGATGGGATCGATGTCTTCGACATCCTACGGGCCGCGCTTATTTTCATCTCGACCGCGTGGCTGGCGATTGGCGCATCGGGTGCGTTCATCGGGCTGCTGACGCGTGCGCCCAAACAGCCGCAGTCGACGGGGCCGCTGTCCACCCGCACTGTCGTGCTGCTGCCCATTTACAACGAAGACCCACGCGAGACATTTGCCCGTCTGGCGGCGATGGATGAATCGCTGCAGGCGACGGGGCACGGGGCGCATTTCCACTTTGCCATCCTCTCCGACACCCGCGACGACGCGCGGGCCGAGGAAGAGTGGCACTGGTATCAGCACCTGCTGTCGGAACGCGCGGGCGCGGGCCGCATGTTCTATCGTCGCCGCAGCGACAATTCCGGCAAAAAGGCTGGCAACATCGAATCCTTCATCACCACCTCGGGCGGGGCCTATGACTTCGCCGTCATTCTGGACGCCGACAGCCTGATGGATGGTGAGACGATTCTAACCCTGACGCGCCGGATGGAGGCTACCCCCGATATGGGGCTGATCCAGACGCTGCCGCAGATCGTCAATGCCCGCTCGCGCTTCGGGCGCGGGCAGCAGTTCTCGGCCGCGTTCCACTCGCCCGTATTCGCGCGGGGGCAAGCAATGTTGCAAGGGCGTGCGGGGCCGTTCTGGGGGCATAACGCGATCACGCGCGTCCATGCTTTCGCCGAAAGCTGCGGGCTGCCCGTTCTGCCCGGCAAGCCGCCATTCGGGGGTCATATTCTCAGCCACGATTACGTCGAAGCCGCGCTGCTGGCCCGCAACGGTTGGGACGTGCGCTTGGACGACGATCTGAAGGGGTCTTACGAGGAGGGCCCCGAAAACATCGTCGACCACGCCAAGCGCGACCGCCGCTGGTGCCAAGGCAACCTGCAGCACAGCAAGATCATTTGCGCCCCCCGCCTGAAATGGTGGAGCAGGTTCACCTTTGCCCAAGGCATTCTGGCCTATATCTCGCCGCTGTTTTGGTTGGCCTTCATCATCGTCAGCATCTTTGCCCCGATGACCTCCAGCCGCGCGCCGAACTATTACCCCAACGAATATTGGTCGTTTCCGGTCTTCCCCGCCGACCAAACCGCGAAAGCCATCAGCCTTGCGGTGGGGGTGATCGGGCTGCTGATCATGCCCAAGTTCTTGATTTTGGTGAAAGCCGCCTTGTCGGGCCGCACGCGCGGGTTCGGGGGCGCTGGCCGCGCCGCCCTTTCCGTTCTGGTCGAGCTGATCACATCCAGCATCATGGCGCCGGTTTTCCTGATGTATCAGACTCGTTCAGTCATGCAGGTACTGCTGGGGCGCGATGGCGGCTGGCCCCCAAACAACCGCGGCGACGGCCAGCTGGGCCTGCGCGAGGCATGGGCCGCCAGCAACTGGATCAGCCTGACAGGCCTGTTTGGGTTGGTGGCCGCGATTTTCCTGACGCCGGAGCTGGTCTTGTGGCTGCTGCCTGTGGGCTTGCCAATGATCGCCGCGCCGCTGATCATATCGTGGACATCGCGCCCCAGCCGCACGTGGCTTTACCGCGTCCCGCAAGAGACCGAGGTGCCCGCCATCGTCACGCGCCACCAAGCTATCTGCGCCGATTGGCAACAGGCGGCGTAAGGGCAGACATAAAAAACGCCGGCTGGTCTTACGATCCAGCCGGGCTTTTTTGACGCAAACCGCGCCCTATTCGTCGTCTTCGTCGTCACCGCCACCTGCGGGCAGATTGAAGAAGCTGTCTGCGTCCATTTCGGCCTCAACCTCTTTCGGGGTCTCGGTCAGGGTGAAAGCTTCCAGGCCGGCAATCGCGGTGGGAATGCGCGGCTCGGCGGGCATCGACAGGCTCTGCTCGGTCGACAGCAGCTTGCGACGCTCGTCATCGGTCATCAACGCGCCGTCGCGGGCCTTCTTCTCGTTCGCCTTTTGCACTTGCGCATCCAGTTCCGACTGGCGGCACAGGCCCAGCGCGACCGGATCGATCGGGGTGATGTTCTGGATATTCCAGTGCGTCCGCTCGCGGATGGCTTGGATGGTCGGCTTCGTCGTGCCGATCAGCTTCGAGATTTGCGCGTCCGACAGCTCGGGGTGGAATTTCACCAGCCACAAGATACCTGCGGGGCGGTCTTGCCGCTTCGACAGGGGGGTATAGCGCGGGCCGCGGCGCTTTTCCTCGCCCACGGCGGCGGGGTTGAATTTCAGCTTCAGCTTGTGCAGCACGCTGGCCTCGCCCTTGGCGATTTCTTCAGCGGTCAGCTGGTTGTTGGCGATCGGGTCAAAGCCCTTCACACCGACGGCCACATCGCCGTCAGCAATACCCTGAATCTCCAGCTCGTGCATGCCGGTGAAATCGGCGATCTGCTTGAAGCTCAGCGTCGTGTTATCCACCAGCCAGACGGCGGTGGCGCGCGCCATGATCGGTTTGTCAGCCATAGGGCACCTCGTCAGAACAATCCTTCCCCCTGCCCCGGAAAGGGGCGGGCCGGTCATCCGGCCCAAGACGTGTTGTCAGGGGGCTTTATCTTCATATAGTCAGCGCAATGCCCCAAGGAAAGCGTAAAATGCCATTTCGCCTGTTCCCCGCCGCCCTCGCCTTGATTGCTGCGACGCTATGCGCTGCCCTGCCCGCTGCAGCCCAGCGGCGCGGCGAGGCTGGCTCGTTTGATTACTACGTCCTGTCGCTGTCATGGTCGCCCACATGGTGCACGCTGCAGGGCGATGCGTCGGATTCATCGCAATGCGACGGCACGCATGCTTGGGTGCTGCACGGCCTGTGGCCGCAGTTTGAACGCGGCTGGCCGCAAGACTGCCACAGCAGCTTTGCCGCGCCCAGCCGCGCGCAGACGGCCGCCATGGCCGACATTATGGGGACTTCGGGTCTGGCCTGGTATCAGTGGAACAAGCACGGGGCCTGCGCGGGCCTGTCCGCGCGCGCGTATTACGATTTGGCCCGCCGCGCGTATGAAAGCATTGAAAAGCCCAGCGCCTTCGCGCGCCTGCAGCGTCCGGTCGAAATCCCCGCCAGCTTGGTCGAGGAAGCGTTCATGCAGCAAAACCCCGGGCTGCTGCGCGACCAAATTACCATCACCTGCCAGTCGGGTCATATTCAGGAAGTGCGCATTTGCCTGACCAAAGATCTGGAACCGCGCCGCTGCGGGGCAGACGTCATCCGCGATTGTACGCTGGATGACGCCCGCATGAACCCTGTCCGCTAGGATTTACTGGCAGCTGGCGACCAAAGCGTCGCCTACTGCGGGCGTATAGACGGTGATAGTGGCGTTGTAGACACGCACGCTGCCTACCTCGGCCACCAGTTGCCACGCGCCCGGCACCATTTCGTCGGCGCTTTCAAAGTGGAAGGCAAAGGCCGACAAGCCCTGCCCCGTAATTTGTTGGCGGAACTGCTGCTGCGTGTTGCCGCCGTTCGCAGCGGGGCGTGTCAACGTCAGGATCAGATCGCCCGCGCCGGCCGGTATGTTCACGTTGGCACGCGTGGTGAACCCGAAACCGGGCGCGGCGGGCACGTGGTCCGTCCAAGCGACGACGGGCAGCGATGCAATCGACTGACCAGCCGATGCAAAGCCGGCAGGGCAAACCGCCCCAATATCGACACCCGCCGAGTTGCGCTGACTTTGGGCAAGAGTGGGTTGGCCAAGCGCCAAAGCAAGGCTGACACCGGCCAGAACAGAAGTGGCAATACGCATGGTCTTTCCCCCTATTGCGGCCAGATCGGCCCCATATTCATGGTGCGAGCATTCAAAAGAAAAGCCCGGAAGGCAAGGCCTACCGGGCTGATTGTAGCGCAACTTCAGGGTGATCAGCCGATAGCTGCAGCTTTCACATCCTCGTCGATGAAGGGCAGGTACTTTTCGAAGTTGCTTGCAAACATACCCACCAACTGCTGCGCTTTCGCGTCATAGGCCGCTGGGTCTGCCCAGGTCTGGCGCGGGTCCAGCAGGGCGTCGTCAACACCGGGGACCGAAACCGGCACATCAAAACCGAAGTTCGGATCCTTGCGGAAGGCGACGCCGTTCAGCGATCCGTCCAGCGCGGCGGTCAGCAGGGCACGGGTGGCTTTGATCGGCATCCGCTTGCCCGTGCCGAACGCGCCGCCCGTCCAGCCGGTGTTCACCAGCCAGCAGGTCGCGCCGGTTTGGGCGATCTTTTCTTGCAGCAGCTTGCCGTAAACTTCGGGGCGGCGCGGCATAAAGGGCGCACCGAAGCAGGTCGAGAAGGTCGGCTCGGGCTCTACCACGCCACGTTCGGTTCCCGGCGTCTTCGACGTGAACCCCGACAGGAAGTGGTACATCGCCTGCGCAGGTGTCAGCCGCGCGATGGGCGGCAGCACGCCATATGCATCGCAGGTCAGCATGATCACGTTCTGCGGCGCGCCGGCAACGCCCGTTTCGGACGCGTTTGAGATTTGCTCGAGCGGATAGGCGCAGCGCATGTTTTCGGTGTACTTGGCATTCGTGAAATCAAGCGCCTTGGTCTCGGGGTCGTAGACCATGTTTTCGATCACGGTCGAGAACTTCGATGTGGTGGCGTAGATTTCGGGCTCAGCCTCGGCCGAAAGGTTGATCGTCTTGGCGTAGCAGCCGCCTTCGAAGTTGAAGATGCCGTCGTCCGACCAGCCGTGTTCGTCGTCGCCGATCAGGATTCGCGCAGGGTCAGACGACAGGGTCGTCTTGCCGGTACCCGACAGGCCAAAGAAAATCGCAGAATCATCGGGGTTGCCGATCGCGTGGTTGGCCGAACAGTGCATGGCCATCACACCCTTTTCGGGCAGGATGTAGTTCAGCAGCGTAAAGACCGACTTCTTGTTTTCGCCCGCGTATTCCGTGCCGCCGATCAGGATCAGCTTTTTCTCGAAGTTCAGCGCGATGACCGTTTCGCTGCGACACCCGTGGCGCGCGGGATCGGCGCGGAAGCTGGGCACGTTGATGATGGTGAATTCCGGCAAGAAGGCATCCACCTCGTCGCGGGTGGGGCGACGCAGCAAGTGGCGGATGAACAGGCCGTGCCACGCAAGTTCGGTCACCATCCGCACGTCAAGGCGATAGGCCGGGTCTGCGCCGCCGAACAGGTCCTGCACGAAGAAGTCGCGGCCCTTCATGTGGTCCAGCATGTCGGCATACAGGCGGTCAAATGCGTCGGGTTCCATCCGGCGGTTGTTGTCCCACCAGATGTGGGGCTCGACCCCCGGGGTCGCCACGACATGCTTGTCCTTGGGCGAGCGGCCCGTGAAGGCCCCCGTGTTGACCAAAACCGCACCACCTTGCCCCAACTCGCCTTCGCCACGCTTGATCGCAGCTTCGACCAGCGCGGGTTCCAACAGGTTGTAATAGACCTGGCCCAGCCCCGTGATGCCCTGTGCTTCAAGCTTCATCGCCGGGTTAACGCGCCCATGATCCATATCTTTGTTCCTTTGAAATTCGCTGCCTGCCCGCAGTCTACCGGCTGCTTAGCACGACCGAATCTTGCGTGAATAGCCACCCAAACGATAGTTAGCGCAAACGACTGTAGATAATTCCCCACATTTTTCAGTTCAGTGCAGCCGAGTCATTCCTTTGCCCTTGCCAAGGCTGAAAGCTGGTCATTTTTTCTTGCCAAAGCAGATACGCAAGGATGCGCCGCGACAGATGCCGCGATCGCCGCACGCCTTGATTCGCCCATAGGATTACGCAGCGCCCCATGCCCGCCCTTCCCACCATCATCCATGCGACAACCGTGGCCCTTGGGGGCCGCGCTGTGCTGCTGACGGGCGACGCAGGCAGCGGCAAGTCGGCGACAGCGTTGCAGATGATCGCGCTGGGGTGCAAGCTGGTGGCCGACGACCGCACGCAAATCATGCCCGAGGGGGGGCGCCTGATCGCCACCTGCCCGACCCATATCACCGGCTTGATCGAGGCCCGCGGCGTCGGGCTGCTGCGCGCCCCCCACCAGGCGCGGGCCGAGGTCGTCGTCGTCGCGGCGATGGACGAAAAGGCCCTTGAACGCCTGCCACAGGCCCACCAAATGACGCTGTGCGGGGTCGAGATACCGGTGCTTCACAATCCGGATACCCGCTATTTCCCCGCCGCTCTTCACACATATCTGAAGATGTGGCGGCGCACCCGATCACCGTTAATTCACTGAGGGCCAATGACATGACAGGGCCAGCAGACCTGCCCCCCGAAGATACCATCACAGATACGCCATCGACCCGCGTCGTTATCGTCAGCGGCCCGGCGGGTGCGGGCCGCACAACAGCCATCCGCGCGTTCGAGGATATCGGCTTCGAGGTGATCGACAATCTGCCGCTGACCCTGCTGCCGCGCCTGCTGGAAGGGCCACCCCCTAGTCGCCCGATGGCGCTGGGGATCGACGCCCGCAATCGCGACTTTTCGGTCGCCGCGTTTTTCGATGCCTTCCGGCTGCTGGACACGATCCACGGCGTCCAGGGCGAGCTGTTGTATCTGGACTGCAGCGAAGACGTGCTGATCCGCCGCTATTCCGAAACGCGGCGTCGCCACCCCTTGGCCCCCGCCGAAGTGCCGCTGCTGGGCATCCGCCGCGAATGCACATTGCTCGAGCCGGTGCGCGCCGCCGCAACCACATTGATCGATACGAGCGCGCTGACAGTGCACGACCTGCGCGCTGAAATCGAGGCGACCTATGGCAGCGGTGTCGGCCTTGCCGTGACCGTGTCGTCGTTTTCGTACAAGCGCGGTCTGCCGCGCACCGCCGATATGGTCTTTGACTGTCGCTTCTTGCGCAATCCGCACTGGGATCCGGTGCTGCGCTCGCTGGATGGCCGCGATGCGGCGGTGGCTGATTATGTGAAAGCGGACATACGTTTTAGTGAATTTAGGCTACGCGTCGCCGAAATGCTGGAATTTCTGCTTCCCGCATGGCAGGCTGAGGGAAAGACTCACCTCGTTATCGCATTTGGGTGCACGGGCGGGCAACACCGCTCGGTCATGATGGCGGAAGAGATGCGAAATGCGCTTGAAGCTCTGGGCTGGCCCGTGTCTATAAGCCACAGAGAACTGGATCGGCAGGCCGCCAATGCGCGGTCAACCAACACAGGACAACGGATTTGATCGGTATTGTGATCGTTGCACATGGTGGATTGGCCCGCGAATATCTTTCGGCGGTCGAACATGTCGTGGGCAAACAAGATGGCGTCGTCGCCATCGCCATTGGCCCCGAGGACGACCGGGGAGAGAAGCAGGACGAGATTTGCGCCGCAGCCGATTCCGTCGATTCCGGCGACGGTGTGGTGATGGTGACCGATATGTTCGGCGGCTCGCCGTCGAATCTATCGATGCAGGCCTGCAACCTATCGAACCGACGCATGGTCTATGGCGCCAACCTTCCGATGTTAATCAAACTGGCCAAATCACGCCAAAAACCAGTAGACGACGCGGTAACGGCCGCCCTCACCGCCGGGCGAAAATACATAAACAGCCAGATGATGGCAGCGGACGGCACCTTTTGCGTCTGCGGAAACTAACCCCCCGACATTGCTAGCATGAAACGCGCGCTTCCGATTGTGAACGTCAAGGGCCTGCATGCCCGTGCCTCGGCCAGACTGACCGAAACGGTCGAACGTTTCGACGCCAGCGCCACCATCAGCAAAGATGGCATGGACGCGTCGGGCGACAGCATCATGGGGCTGCTAATGCTGGGTGCCGCGAAAGGCACCGAAATCAGCGTGGAAACCAGCGGCCCCGAGGCCGAGGCCCTGATGGATGCGCTGACCGCACTGGTCGCGAATCGGTTCGGCGAACCAGACTGATCCCGTTTATTAGCGTTTTCTAAACCTCTTCACGGTCATATGGCACAGGGCGGGCGACGATGGCGCAACCCTTCATGATCACTTTTGCGGGGCGACTGCGCTATGGCACATTTTGGGCCAAAAACCTGCCATTACGGCACGTCCAAACTGGCATTCCGCGCCCCCGCGCGCACCATTGGGCGCGACTACATCGCCTTTCTGGGCGGCTCGCAGACCTTTGCGGGCACCATCACAGCCCCCTACCCCAATCTGGTAGAGGAAGAGCTGGGCGTCCCCTGCATCAATCTTGCAACCGATAATGGCGGGCTGGAGGCGATCATGCGCGACAGCTTTGTCAGCGAAACCAGCAAAGCCGCCCACCATATTGTGCTGGAACTGACATCCCCCGCCACGATTTCGAACCGCTACTATATGGTCGACCCGCAGGACAACACACGGATCAGCAGCTTCTCGGCGCGGTTTTTGCAAATGTGCAAGGGCGTGGCGCTGGATAATGTCACCGCCGTCGACATGCTGCCCGCCGCGCTGCCCCATTCCATCCGCCTTGCGCTAGAGGCAGAAATCCGCACCGCTTGGGCGGCCCGCACCCATCTGTTCCTGCGCTTTGCAGCGCGGCCCGCGACACTATTGTTTTTGGGCGATAGCGAGGATCTGGCCCTGATGGGGCAATCGGCGCTGATGCAGTTGGCGTCGGCAGGTTACACGATGCTGCAAATTCGCCCGCGGCGCGGCGCCGGCGGCGCAATCGACACCGCCGGCCACCAAGAGATTTCGCGCAGGCTATTGCCCGTGCTGCACGGCAGCGGCTTTGCCGCGACCCTGCCCGCCAATCAAAGCTTTGCAGTCAATTCCGGCACAGCCGTGAAAAGGTCTGCGACCAGACCGTAATCGGCGATGCGGAAGATGGGTGCCTCGGGGTCTTTGTTGATCGCGACAATAACCTGCGAATCCTTCATCCCGGCCAAATGCTGGATCGCCCCCGAAATTCCGATGGCGATATAAAGACGCGGGGCGACAATCTTGCCCGTCTGCCCGACCTGCAGATCGTTCGCGGCATAGCCAGAATCGACGGCCGCGCGGCTGGCACCAATCGCGGCGCCCAGCTTGTCGGCCAGGGCCTCTAGCATCGCGAAACCTTCCTCTGACCCGAAGCCACGGCCGCCCGATACCACGATGGGCGCAGCCGAAAGGTCAGGGCGGCCCGAGACGACGACCTTATCCTCGATCCAACTGGACAGGCCTTGCGCTGCGGGCGCCGAAACAGCGGCAATCGGCGCAGCACTATCTGCCGGGGCCGCAGGTGCAAACGCCGACGTGCGCAGGGTGATCACCTTGACCGCATCGCCAGACCGCACTGTTTGCACCGCGTTGCCGGCATAAACGGGGCGCACAAAGGTATCATCGGAAAGAACCGCGATCACATCTGCCAGCACCATCACATCCAACAGCGCCGCAACGCGCGGCATGACGTTTTTGCCGGTCGCGGTCGCGGGGGCGACGATATGGCTGAAGTCTGGCGCGACTTGCACCAGCAAGTCGGCCAGCGGCTCGGCCAGCTGATGATCGTATTGCGGATCGTCCGCCAGCAGCACGCGGGTGACGCCCGCGATATGCGCGGCGGCCTGAGCCGCGGCCTGCGGGCCAGCGACCAGAACGGTCACCTCGCCCAGTGTTGCAGCGCCAGTGACTGCGCGTGCGGTAGCTTCGGCGACAAGCGCGCCCGATTGCACTTCGGCCAGAACCAGAACAGCCATCAGATTACCCCCGCCGCTTTCAATTTCGCCACCAGATCGTCGACCGACCCCACAACCTCGCCCGCCGCGCGCGGTGGTGGTTCGGTGGTTTCCAGCACGGTCAGACGCGGGCTGATATCAATGCCCATATCGCCCACGGCCATGACATCAATGGGTTTTTTCTTAGCCTTCATCATATTGGGCAGCGATGTAAAACGCGGCTCATTCAGGCGTAGGTCAGCCGTCAGAACCACGGGCAGCGCCAGCGCGAGGGTCTGCAAACCGCCGTCGACTTCGCGCGTGACGCGGGCGGTGTCCCCTTCGATCGCGACTTCGGATGCAAAGGTGCCCTGCCCCCACCCCAGCAAAGCCGCCAGCATCTGGCCGGTCGCGTTCATGTCGTTGTCGATGGCCTGCTTGCCTGCGATCACCAGCTGCGCGCTCTCGGCCTGCACGACAGCTTTCAACAGCTTGGCGACGGCCAGCGGCTCGACATCGGCGGCGCCGTCGTCCAGTTGCACCAGAATCGCGCGATCGGCCCCCATGCCCATCGCCTTACGCAACACGTCTTCCGATGCCTTCGTCCCCACCGACACCGCGACAACCTCGGCGGCTGTACCTGCCTCTTTCAGGCGAATCGCTTCTTCGAGAGCGATTTCATCGAAAGGGTTCATCGACATTTTCAGGTTCGCCAGCTCGACGCCGCTGCCATCAGGGCGCACGCGCACCTTGACGTTATGGTCAACCACCCGCTTCACGGGGACGAGGATTTTCATTCGGCTCTCCTTCAAGGTCTGCAGGGGGCACCCCATTGCGGCAGAGATAACCCCGTATCCCCGCCCGCTACAAGGCACACTAACCCCAGCGGCCGGGCAAATCGTCGCGATGGCGCGGGGCGTGCAACGGGCGCAGAACGCGGCCCAAAATCGACGTGATGGCAGGGTTTTGCAACCGCAGCGCATCGCGAATGCGGCGCTCGACAAAGGCGGCAACGGCGGCATCGTCGTCCTGCCCCAGCCAGTACAGAACACTGGCGCTGTAAACGGCCGACAGGGTCATGCGCTTGGTGTACCAATTATAGTCGTCCGACGTGTCGCCCAAGGCCACCCAGATCGCATCGGCTGTGCCCCATATCAGCTTTGCACCCTCGGCCGCGTGCTGCGGCAGTGCAAACAGCGCCGAGGTCGACCGCACAACCTGCCGGTCGCCCGCCAGCGCCAAACGCTGCATGATGGTTACCGCCATGCGCGCGCGCAGCGGGATGCCGTCGGCGGTGGGGGCTGTCAAAAGCGAATCGCCCTGCCTGTGAAGCGCGACCGCCACATCCAGCGCCCCGCGCGGAAACAGCACACGCGCTGTGCCCAAATCAACCCCCGCATCCGCCGCAGCGCCTGCAAAAGCCGCCTCGGACCAGCCATCGAACAGCACATGCTGCCCCATGGCCTGCATCAGCCTGTCGCGTGGCGCATCAGATTGCATCGGATTCCCCTTCTTTCTTGCCGCTAGGCTAGACAAAAACAACGGAGTTTGCTATGGGCGGGCTTCCTGCAATTTTGCAAATCCAACTTAGAAAGGTGGTGAAAACCACATGCAGGTTAGCGTTCGCGACAACAACGTCGATCAGGCCCTCCGTGCCCTGAAGAAGAAGCTGCAGCGTGAAGGCGTCTTCCGTGAAATGAAGCTGAAGCAACATTTCGAGAAGCCTTCCGTCAAGAAAGCGCGCGAGCAAGCCGAGGCCATCCGCCGTCAGCGCAAGCTCGCCCGTAAGAAGCTGCAGCGCGAAGGTCTTATCTAAGACACTTCCGAATGCACACCCATTGGCCTTTGGCTAGCGGGTTACGGACATAAAGACCCCCGAGGCGGTTTCCGCTTCGGGGGTTTTTTATAGCGGCAGCGCCGTTGTCTGCACCACGGTGCGCAAGGCGAACGACGACTGGATTTGCGCAACCCCCGGCAGTTTGGCCAAGTGGCGACGGTGGATGCGGGCGAAATCCTCGGTGTCTTCGGCGACCACTTTTAGCAGATAATCCGCCGCGCCGGTCATCAGGTGGCATTCCAGCACCTGCGGAACACGGGCGACGGCACGCTCGAAGCTATCCAAAACCTCGTCCGCCTGCCCCGAGAGGGTGATTTCAACGAAAACCGTGGTTTGCCGCCGCACCTTTCGCGGGTCCAGCAAGGCGACGAAACCACGGATAAATCCGTCTTCCTCCAGCCGTTGCACACGGCGATGGCAGGCCGATGCCGAAAGGCCGATGCGATCGGCCAATTCGGCGTTGGTGATTCGGCCTTCCTTTTGCAGCACATCCAGAATGCGCTTGTCCGTGGCATCAAGCTGCATGGCGGTTCAGGCGGATCAGCCCTTGGCAGCCAGCAGATCGCGGATCTGCGCCAGCAGTTCCTCTTGCGTCGGGCCGGCGGGTGCCGTGGGCTCTTCGGCTTTTTTGTTCGCGGCGGTGACTTTGTTCACGGCCTTGACCAGCAGGAACACAACCCAAGCGATGATCAGGAAGTTGATGATCGCGGTGATGAACGACCCATAAGCGAACACCGGTGCGCCAGCTGCGCGTGCGGCAGCCAGGCTAGCATATTCGCCCGCGCCCAGATTGATAAACAGGTTCGAGAAGTCGATCCCGCCGGTGACGACACCGATGATCGGGTTGATCAGGTCGGTAACCAGCGAATTGACGATTGCGGTGAATGCGGCACCAATGATGATACCGACCGCAAGGTCGATCACATTGCCGCGCGCGATAAAGGCGCGAAACTCGTTGAACATTGTCTGTCCCCACTCATTTTTATCGGGGCGGCGTCATGCCTGCCCCATATTTCGTGATCCTGCTGGGGTTTGGGCGTTTTGTCCAGCGTTGCGGCAGCGGCATGGGGTGCAAGGTCAAGCGCGGCGCAAAGCACGGCTTTTTAACCCGGACTGCACAAGGTAGCATAGCTGCGACCACCCTAACCAAGGATAGCGCCATGGCCGATCTTTCCACACTCCCCATCACCCACCGCTGGCCCGCAGCCAACCCTGATGTCATCCAGCTTTATTCCTTCCCCACACCGAACGGGGTCAAGGTGTCGATCGCGCTGGAGGAAATGGGCCTGCCGTACGAGGCACACCGCGTGACGCTGTCGGATGCCGATGTCAAAAGCCCCGAGTTCCTGTCGCTGAACCCCAACAACAAAATCCCCGCCATTCTTGACCCGAACGGCCCCGATGGCGCACCCATCGGCTTGTTCGAAAGCGGCGCGATTCTGGTGTATCTGGCGGACAAGTCGGGCCAGTTCATCGGCACCGGCGCACAGCGGTTCAAAACCATCCAGTGGTTGATGTTCCAAATGGGCGGCGTCGGCCCGATGTTTGGCCAAATGGGATTCTTCAGTAAATTCGCAGGCGCCGCCATCGAAGACCCTCGCCCGCGCGAGCGTTACCTCAACGAAGCCGCCCGCTTGCTGCAGGTTCTGGACAAAGAGCTGGCCGATAAAGACTGGATCACAGGCGAATATTCGATCGCCGACATGGCCATCGCGCCGTGGCTGAACAGTTTGGAATTCTATGGCACCAAGCCGCTGGTCGGCTGGAGTGAACGCAAGAACGTTCAGGCCTATCTTGAGCGTTTCTTGGCTCGCCCTGCCGTGCAGCGCGGCATGCGCATTCCCGCCCAGGGGTAAAAGAAAGGGCGGCGATCACTGGCGCCGCCCCCTTTATACCTAGCCGCGCAGCGTTGCGCCGGTGGCTTTAGTCACTTTCTCGACCACTTTTACGGCCAACGCCTCGATCTCGGCTTCTTTCAGCGTCGCGCCCTGCGGCTGGATGCGGACGGACACCGCCAGCGACTTTTGCCCTTCGGGCAGGCTGCCGCCGCTGAATTCATCGAACACGCGCACATCGGTAATCAGCGCCTTGTCAGCCCCCAATGCGGCGTTAACCACCGCCTGCGCCTCGACGGCACTGGGCACAACAAAAGCGAAATCGCGCGAGATTGCTTGCAGGTCGTTCAGGATCAACGCAGGACGCGCGGCACCTTGTTTCTTCGGCAGCGGCACCTCTTCTAAGAAGATGGTGAAGGCGACGGCGGGGCCTTGGATGTCCATTTCCTTCAGCAAGCGGGGGTGCAACTCGCCAAAGACGCCGATGACCTTCTTGGGGCCAAGGCAGATGGTTCCGTGACGACCTGGGTGCCACCAATGCGCGCCATTGCGCATGATTTGCACCCGCGCGGGCGCGCCGACAGCGGCTAGCACAGCCTCGATATCAGCCTTGGCGTCGAACGCATCGACAGCCCGCGCGGCCTTGTGCACATCGCGCGGGGCGGTGCGACCGACTAGCAGGCCCGTGACGTGCAGCACTTGCTCGCCCGGCTCGCCCCCAAAGAAGACATGGCCGGCCTCGAACAGGGCCAGATCGGCAAAACCACGCGCTTGGTTGCGGGCCGCCGCGCGCAGCAGGCCGGGCAGCAGATCTGGGCGCAGATGCGACAGATCGGCCGAGATCGGGTTTTCCAGCGCGCTGGTCGCCTCGCCGCCGCCAAACAGGCTGGCCGCCTTTTGGTCAATGAAACTATAGGTGACGCATTCGTTGTAGCCCAAGCCTGCAACCGCGCGGCGCGCGGCCCCCAAACGGCGCTGCAGCGGCGTCAGGATCGGCTTTGGCACACCCGCCTGCATGCGCGGCATCGGCACGCCGACCAGCTTGGTCAGCGATGCTATACGGGCGACTTCCTCGACCAGATCAGCCTCGCCCAGAACGTCGGGGCGCCAGCTGGGCACATGGGCCATGTCGCCGTCCAGCACGAAGCCAAGGGCTTGCAGCGTGGCGCGCTGCGTCTCGGGGGCGATTTCCATGCCGACAAGACTTTGGACGCGGTCAGTATCCAATTTATACGCGCGCGCCACATCGGGGACAGCGCCAGCGACGATAACCTGCGACGCCGCGCCGCCAGCTACATCCACAATCATCTGCACCGCAGCATCAAGGCCCGGAAGCGTGAATGCCGGGTCAACGCCACGTTCAAAGCGATAGCGCGCATCGGAATTAATCTTCAGCGCGCGGCCGGTGCGCGCGATCTGGATGGGCTGCCACCAAGCGCTTTCCACCAGCACGTTCACTGTCTCGTCGGTGACGCCGGTGCGCTCGCCGCCCATGATGCCGCCGATCGAGATCGGGCCTTCGTCATCGGCGACAATCACTTGGCCTTCGGACAGGGTATAGGTCTTGCCATCCAGCGCCAGCAGTTCTTCACCCGCGCGGGCGCGCCGGACGTGGACAGTGCCCTTCACCTTGTCTTGGTCGAACACGTGCAGCGGGCGGCACAGATCGTACGAGAAATAGTTCGTCACATCGACAAGGAAGCTGATCGGACGCAGCCCGATGGCACGCAGCGCATCTTGCAGCCAGACGGGGCTGGGGCCGTTTTGCACGCCCCGCACAGCTTGGGCTGCAAATACGGGCGCGTCATCCAGCGTATCTGCGGCAATCGCGACGGTCGCGTCTGTGGTAAAGCTGGGTGCAGCCGCTGCAATGTGCAGCGGACGCAGCGTGCCCAGACCGCGCGCGGCCAAGTCACGCGCCACACCGCGCACACCCAACGCATCGGGACGGTTCGGTGTAATGGCAATTTCGATCACCGGGTCGACCTTGGCGGGCTGGTTCACCGCCAGCCAGTCGGCAAAGGGCTGCCCCACATCGCCCGAGGGCAATTCGATAATGCCGTCATGCTCTTCCGACAGCTCCAGCTCGCGCTCGGAACACATCATGCCATGCGATTCGACACCGCGGATTTTGCCGACCTGAATGGTGATGTCGATGCCCGGAACGTAGGTGCCGGGCTTGGCCACCACAACGGTGATGCCCGCGCGCGCATTCGGCGCGCCGCACACGATCTGCTGCTCGCCATCCTCGGTCAGAACGGTGCACACACGCAGTTTGTCAGCATCGGGGTGCTGCACGGCGGTCAGCACTTTGCCGATTTTGAAGCCCGCCAGCTTGGCTGCGGGGTCTTCAACGCCCTCAACCTCCAGCCCGAGGTCGGTCAGCGCCTCGAGGATCTCATCCAGCGAGGCGGTCGTATCGAGGTGGTTTTTCAGCCACGAGAGGGTGAATTTCATGTCGCTCCAACCCTTTAAAATCTGTGATAGACGGCCGCGCCGCCCCGAAATTTAGCGCGAAAGGCCGCCTTGCAGCGTCGGCACATCCAGACTTGCAAAGCCGTAGTGACGCAGCCAACGCAGGTCGCTGTCAAAGAACGCGCGCAGGTCGGGGATGCCGTATTTCAGCATCGCGATACGGTCGATCCCCATGCCAAAGGCAAAGCCCTGATACTGGTCGGGGTCGATCCCGCCCGCTTTCAGCACCTTCGGGTGAATCATCCCCGAGCCCAAAATCTCGAGCCAATCATCGCCCTCGCCCACTTTCAGCGTGCCGCCTTCCCACGAACAGCGGATGTCCACCTCGGCCGAGGGTTCGGTGAAGGGGAAGTGACTGGCGCGGAAGCGCAGATCGACGGAATCGACCTCGAAATAAGACTTCACAAACTCCTCGAGCACCCATTTCAGGTTCGCCATCGAGATGTTGCGGT
Organism: Ketogulonicigenium robustum; assembly: GCF_002117445.1. Taxonomy (NCBI): domain Bacteria; kingdom Pseudomonadati; phylum Pseudomonadota; class Alphaproteobacteria; order Rhodobacterales; family Roseobacteraceae; genus Ketogulonicigenium; species Ketogulonicigenium robustum. The sequence goes on along the minus strand of NZ_CP019937.1, from coordinate 224,110 downwards.
CGACTGCAAGCCCCTCGACCTGATGGAACATGGGGGTGTGGGTCTGGTCGTAGTCGGCGCGATACACACGGCCGGGGCAGATGATGCGCAGCGGGGCGCCGTGCGCCTCCATGCTACGGATCTGCACGGGCGATGTGTGGGTGCGCAGCACCGAAGGGGCGCGGTTGTCGCCCGCCTGACGGTGCATATAGAACGTGTCCATTTCGGCACGGGCGGGGTGGTGACCCGGAATGTTCAACGCGTCGAAGTTGTACCAGTCGCTTTCCACCTGCGGGCCTTCGGCCACGGCAAAGCCCATATCGGCGAAGATCGCCGTGACTTCCTCGGACACTTGGCTGATCGGGTGGATGGTGCCGGTGCGGCGGTCGCGCGCGGGCAAGGACACGTCCAGCCACTCGCTGCGCAGGCGCTCCTCTAGCGCGGCATCGCCAAGGGCGGCTTTGCGCCCTGCGATGGCGGAATTGATTTCATCTTTCAACGCATTCAACGCAGGACCGGCGGTCTGCCGTTCCTCGGGCGACATGGTGCCCAGACCGCGCATCAGCAGCGCGATTTCGCCTTTTTTGCCCAAGGCCTGCACGCGCAGATCCTCGATTGCGGCCTCATTGCCGGCCCCTGCGATCAGGCCCAGATATTTCGCTCTCAGATCGTCCATCGCGGGACCCCTTCCTGACTGTCGGCGACAGGCGTAAAGCGCGCCGCCCCAAGACGCAAGAAGCCGCGAGACCCGTAAAGGTCCGCGGCTTCCTGTTTGTCTTCAACCGGCCAGATGGCCGAAGAATAACTTACGCCAGCGCGGCCTTCGCCTTTTCGACGATGGCAGCAAACGTTTCGGGCTCGTGCACAGCCAGATCGGCCAGCACTTTGCGGTCCACTTCGATACCGGCCAGAGCCAGACCGTTGATGAACTTCGAGTAGTTCAGCGATTCATCCACCATGCGAACACCTGCGTTGATACGCTGGATCCACAGTGCGCGGAAGTTGCGACGACGGACGCGGCGGTCACGGGTCGCATATTGGTTGGCCTTGTCGACGGCCTGTTTCGCCACTTTGAACGTGCGGCGACGGTGGTCGTAATAACCTTTGGCCGCATCAAGAACTTTCTTGTGACGACGATGCGTGACGGTACCGCCTTTAGTGCGCGACATCTCAAGCTCTCCTTATGCGTAGGGCAGGAACTGCTTGACGATCTTCTCGTCAGCAGCGCAAAGAACCGTGGTGCCACGGGCATTGCGAATGAACTTGGTGGTGCGCTTGATCATGCCGTGACGCTTGCCGGCTTGGCCAGCAATCACACGGCCCGAGGCCGACACCTTGAACCGCTTTTTAGCGGCCGACTTGGTCTTCATCTTAGGCATTTCCGTCTCCTTCTTCGGGTCGGTGAGCGCGCGACTCGGTATGCCACTGGACCGGACGCGCGAAGGAAGTTGCCCTATAAGGCGGCTGGGAAAATCATGCAAGGGGGGCGGCAGCTTTTAAACCGGGGCCGTCACGTCTGATGCAGCAGGCTTGCAATAGCGCGGATGAAAATGGCGGGCAGCTGCGCCGGGGCATAGGCGGCGCCCTGCGTCAGCATCACCCCGACCACAAGGCAGACGCCCACCACGAAGACACCAAGGCCCATGCGGGCCAGCCTGTTGTCGGCCAGCCCTTTGATCAGTGAAATGGCCCCGAACCCCAGCAGAAGAACCCCGGATACGTAAATATAGTCAGGGTTCATTGGTCCTCCGGTATCTGCGGCTTAGTGCATCATGCCACGTCTGTGCCGTAGATCAAACGTTCATCACAGGGGGCGATGCGCAGAATATTGGTCGATCCGACGGTGTTGAACGGCACACCCGCGACGACCACGACGTGGTCGGTCTTGTCGGCCAGATTTTCCGCCAAAGCGATCCGCACCGCAGCCACCACGGCCGAGCGGAACTCGTCCACCGTTTCTGTCATGCGGCAGATCGTGCCCCAGCTGAGGCACATCATCCGTGCGGTGCGCACCAGCGGCGTCAGCACCAGAATCGGGGTGCGCGGACGCTCGCGCGCGACCAGATTGGCCGTCTTGCCCGAACGCGAATAGCAGCAGATCGCACGCACATCGGTGGTGTCGGCAATCTCGCGCGCGGCGGCCACGATGCCTTCGGCGATGCTCGAGCGGTCGACCATGCGGCTGGCATCCAGCAACTCGCGGTAGCGGGGGTCCTGCTCGACCTCGATGGCGACGTTCTCCATCGTCCGCACAGCTTCCAGCGGGAACTTACCGGCAGCCGACTCGGCCGACAGCATGACGGCGTCCGCGCCCTCGTAGATGGCGTTTGCAACGTCCGAAACCTCGGCCCGTGTGGGCATCGGGCTTTCGATCATCGATTCCAGCATCTGCGTCGCGACGATCACGGGCTTGGCCGCAGCACGGCAGGCGGCGATCAGACGCTTTTGGATAGGCGGCACGGCGGCAACGGGCAGCTCGACCCCCAAATCGCCACGGGCGACCATGATCCCGTCCGACACGGCCAGAATTTCGTCGAAATCATCGACAGCCGCAGGCTTTTCAATCTTGGCCAAAATCGCCGCGCGGCCCTTGGCCAGTGCACGGGCTTCTTCAACGTCGGCGGCGCGCTGCACGAACGACAGGGCCAGCCAATCCGCGCCCAGCGCACAGGCAAATTCCAGATCGACCCGGTCTTTTTGCGACAGTGCGGCCAGCGGCAGCACTACGTCGGGCACGTTCACGCCCTTACGGTTCGAAATCGCGCCGCCCACCACAACGGTACAATCGGCAAAATCGGCGCCACATTCGACGACCTTGAGGCGGATCTTGCCGTCATTCACCAGCAGCGATGCACCGGGGCGCAGCGCAGCGAAAATCTCGGGGTGGGGCAGTTGCACGCGCGTCACATCACCGGGGGTCGGGTCCAGATCCAAGCGGAACGCGGCGCCGACGGCCAGATCTTCGGGGCCGTCTGCGAAAGTGCCGACACGCAGCTTCGGCCCCTGCAGGTCAGCCAGCACGGCGATCGGCACGTTCAAATCCGCCTCGACCTGACGGATGATGTCGTATCGGGCCTTTTGTTCCTCATGGGTGCCGTGGCTCATGTTCAGGCGGAAGACATCCGCACCGGCTTCGACCAAAGCGCGGATCATGGCGTAACTGCTGGATGCAGGCCCCAGCGTGGCGACGATCTTTACATTGCGGTGGCGCTTCATGGTGTGGCTTTCCTTTGTCCCTGTCAGCGACCACACCGCTAGTATGGCCGCCCTTCCACGCTGATTGACGTTATCGCTAACTGTCTTGATTTCTTATTGCTCAATTCCAATTAAGGCTCAACAGGCGTATGGTCACCTTCTGCGTAACCCGGCTATGAAAAGGCAACATGACACCCGTTCAGGATAAAGTGACCGAGGCCTTCGAAATCGTCGGCGCGGCCCGCCCCGCGCGCTGGTTGATCACGTGCGATCACGCCACCAACCGCGTGCCGGACTGGGTTTCCGGCGGTGATCTGGGGCTGCCGGCAGCCGATATGGCGCGCCATATCGCCTATGATCCGGGCGCGGCAGGCGTCGCACGCGCGTTGGGTGATTTGCTGGATGCGCCGGTCGTGTTGTCGCGTTTTTCGCGTCTGGTGATGGACCCGAACCGAGGCGAGGACGACCCGACGCTGCTGATGCGCCTGTATGACGGCACCGTGATCCCTGCGAATCGCGCGGCAGACGCCGATGAACGCGGCCGGCGGCTGGATCGGCTTTACCGCCCGTATCACGCCGCAATTGACGCGTTGGCACAACGCCACCCCGATACGGTCATCGTCGCCATTCACAGCTTTACCCCGCAACTGCGCGCCCGCCCGCCGCGGCCGTGGCACATTGGGGTTTTGTTTGACGAGGCCGACCCGGCCCTGTCGCACGCCCTGATCGCGCAGTTGCAGGCCGAGGGCGACTTGGTCGTTGGCGCAAACCAGCCCTACAGCGGCCACCTGCCGGGCGACAGCATCGACCGCCATGCCCTGCAGGCGGGTCGCGCCAATACGCTGATCGAGATCCGCAACGACCTGATCGACGGCCCTGCCGCGCAAAGCCTGTGGGCCGCGCGCCTAGCGCCGCTTTTGCAAACTGCCCTCACCCAAGCCGAAGGAGGCCGCGATGCCTGATATCGACAATGCAACGCTGATCGAGATCGAAGCAGCCGCTTTCCGCCGCCTGCGCCAGCACCTGATGGAGGATCGCGCCGATGTGCAGAACATCGACCTGATGAATCTGGCGGGGTTCTGCCGCAACTGCCTGTCGCGCTGGATGGACGAAGCCGCCGCCGAACGCGGCATCACCATCGGCAAAGAGGCCGCGCGCGAAATGTATTACGGCATGCCGTATGAGGACTGGCGCAAGCAGCATCAAACCGCTGGCACACCGGAACAGCTGGCCGCCTTTGCCGCCAGCCACCCCGCGCCGGATGACAAGGCATGAGCAAATCCTCGCCCCTGTCGGATTTCGTCCGCGACGCCTTGGCCAAAGGCGCGGGCCGCACGGTCATCGAAAACCAGCTTCTTGCTGCGGGCTGGAGTGCGGGTGAAGTCAAAACCGCGCTGGCCGCATGGGGTGACCCCACCAACGTCATGCCTCCAGTGCCGCGCCCCATCCCCTCGCCCTCGGCGCGCGAGGCGCTGTTTTATACGCTGAAGTTTCTGGCCTTGTTGGTCGTCGTCTGGAACATCATCAACATCGGCTTCGACCAGATCGAATCGACTTTCGGCCCCCACGCTTTCCGCGTCTCGCGCTGGAGCATCGCTACGCTGATCGTCTTTGCCCCCGTTTTCGTGGGCCTGCACATTTATACTCAACGGCTGGTGCAGCGCGATGCGGGAACACGCCGGTCGAATGTGCGGATCTGGTTGGGTAACACCGGCCTATTCTTTGCCGCGCTCACAATTTTGGGGGTCACCACGGGGCTGTTGGGCGCGTGGCTGAACGGCGCGCTCGACCAGATGCTGGTGCTGCAAATGCTGCTGCTGGCCGTGGTCGCGGGCGCGGTGGCATTGTTCTTCCGCAGCGAGTTGGCGACGCCAGAACCCGCCCCAGCGCAAGACGGCACCGCCTAGGGCACACATGAAAAAGGCGGGGTCTTCCCCGCCTTTTCCGATCAGACTTTCGCGTCGGCTCTCGGCAGTTAAATGCCGGCCTTCAATGCCTCTTCGATGTAGATTTCACGCAGCCGCTGCGCGATCGGGCCGGGTTTGCCTGTGCCGACGGCCACGCCATCCACCTCGACCACCGGTGTGACGAAGGACGAGGCCGACGTTAGGAACGACTCGTCCGCCGCTTGGGCTTCGGCGATGGTAAAGGGGCGTTCTTCAACGGCGATTTGCGTCTCGGCCACATAGCGCAGCAGGGCGGCGCGCGTGATGCCGTGCAGGATGTCGGTCGACAGCGGGCGGGTGATGATGACGCCGTCCTTGACGATATAGACGTTGTTCGACGACCCTTCGGTCACGAAGCCGTCTTCGACGAACCATGCATCGTCGACATGCGCCTTCTTGGCCATCATCTTCGCCATCGAGGGGTAAAGCAGCTGCACCGTTTTGATATCGCGGCGGTGCCAGCGCAGTTCGGGAACCGAGATGACACGCACCCCGTGCAGCGCCGATTCCGACTGCAACACACCCGGCTTCGATTGCGTGTAAAGAACGACAGTCGGCTTGACCACGGCGGGATCAGGGAAGACGAAGTCGCGGTCACCCGGGTTCCCGCGCGAGACCTGCAGGTAGATGCCGCCGTCTTCGATGTCGTTACGCGCCAGCAATTCGCGGTGGATCGCCAGCAGCTCGCCCTCGGCAAAGGGGTTTTCGATGCCAATCTCGCCCAGCGAACGGGTCAGACGCGCCTCGTGTCCGGCAAAGTCCAGCAGCTTGCGGCCGACAACGGCGGTCACTTCGTACACCGCGTCGCCCATCACGAAGCCACGGTCGAAGATCGATACCTTCGCCTTGTCTTCGGGCAGATATTCGCCGTTCAGATATACAATACGGGTCATCTTGTTCCTATCCCCATAGATCCGCTTGCGGCGGGTGCACCCCTGCCGCGTCATAAAGCAAGCCTTGCGGGCGGTCTTCGGCCAGAAGCAAAGGCCCGTCAAGGTCAACATAAGCCGCACCTTGCGCCAGCAAAACCGCAGGCGCCATCGAAAGCGACGATCCGACCATGCAGCCGACCATGATTTTCAAGCCAGCTGCCTCGGCAGCGCGGCGCAGGGCAATGGCTTCGGTCAGCCCGCCAGTCTTGTCCAGCTTGATATTGACCACATCGTATTTGCCGACCAGATCCGTCAGTTCGCGCCGCGAATGGCTGGATTCATCGGCGCAGACCGGCAGAGGTCGCGCGATGCCGCGCAGCGCATCATCATTGACTGCAGGCAGGGGCTGCTCGACCAATTTGACGCCCAAATCAACCAGATGGGGGGCGAGGGCGATGTAGTCAAACACGCTCCAGCCTTCGTTTGCATCGACGATGATGGCAGGCCCCGGGGCCCCGCGCCGCACCGCTTGCAGGCGGGGCAGATCGTCCGGCGTGCCCAGCTTGATCTTCAGCAGGGGGCGGTGGGCGTTCTTCCGGGCGGCCTCCTCCATCGCATCGGGCGTATCGAGCGACAGGGTGTAGGCCGTAATCTGCGGCACGGGCTGGGGCAACCCCGCCAACTGCCAAACGGGCTTGCCCTGCATCTTCGCCTCGAGGTCCCAAAGCGCGCAATCGACGGCGTTGCGCGCGGCACCCGCAGGCAGTGCCTTCTGCAAATCCGCGCGGCTGATATCCGCCGGCAATGTGCGAATCTGGGCCCGAACCGACTCAACAGTCTCGCGATAGCGGGCGTAGGGCACACATTCGCCGCGCCCTGTAAAACCGCCGCGCATCACCTCGACCGTGACGACGTCGGCTTCGGTTTTTGCGCCGCGACTGATGCGGAACGCCGATGCCAACGCAAATCGCTCGACTTGAATGTTTATCATGCAGACCCCCTGCCCTTTTCCTTCTTTCCTGCCTATCCTGCGCGCATGGATTCTGCACCGGATTTCTTTGCGGCACGTGACATGCTGGCCTGGCTGGTCGAACTGGGCGCCGACGAGGCGATCGGCGACGCGCCGGTCAACCGTTACGCGTTGCCCGCCGAAACCCCGAAGGCCGTGCAGCCAGAAGCAGCGCCTACCCCCACACTTGCCCCACCGCCCACCATCGACCCCGTGGCCGAAGCCATAGCCGCCGCAGCTGCCGCCCACACGCTAGGGGATCTGGCCGCGCAGATGGCCGCCTATGCGCATTGCGACCTGCGCCAAGGGGCGCGCAATCTGGTTTTTAGCGACGGGCTGCCCAGCGCGCGCGTGATGATCATCGGCGAAGCCCCCGGCCGCGACGAGGATCGCGAGGGACGACCCTTCGTCGGGCGCGCGGGCCAGTTGCTGGACAAGATGTTCGCGGCCATCGGGCTGGCCCGCAGCGCGCAAATGGCGGATCAGGGTCTGTATATCACCAATGTTCTGCCGTGGCGGCCGCCCGAAAACCGCACCCCGAATGATGCGGAAATTGCCATGATGCTGCCGTTTTTGCAGCGCCATATCGAACTGGCCGCCCCCGAGTTCATCGTGCTGATGGGCAATACCCCGTGCAAGGCGCTGCTGGGGCAGGCCGGCATCTTGCGCCTGCGGGGTACTTGGGGCGCGGTGCAGAACATTCCCACCCTTCCCATGACCCACCCCGCCTATCTGCTGCGCGAACCCGCCGCCAAGCGCGAGGCCTGGGCCGACCTTTTGTCCCTGAAAGCCCGCCTATGACCGACCGCGCGTTTATACCCCTGTCGATTGCCGTTCTGACGGTGTCCGACACCCGCACATTGGCCGATGACCGCTCGGGTGATGTTCTGGTGCAGCGCCTGCACGATGCCGGCCACACCCTTGTCGCCCGCGCGATTATGCCCGACGACCGCACGTCGATCGCCGACCAGCTGCGGGCGTGGTGCGCCGACCCGGCAATCGACGTGGTAGTCAGCACCGGCGGCACCGGCCTGACCGGCCGCGATGTGACGGTCGAGGCTCACCGCGATGTGTATGAGAAAGAAATTGACGCCTTCGGCACCATCTTTGCGCTGATCTCGTTTCAAAAAATCGGCACATCCGCCGTGCAAAGCCGCGCGACGGGGGGCGTGGCGCAGGGCACCTACATGTTCGCGCTGCCGGGCAGCCCCTCGGCCTGCAAAGACGCCTGGGACGGCATTTTGGCCGCGCAGCTGGACTATCGTCACAAGCCCTGCAACTTCGTCGAAATCATGCCGCGCCTTGACGAACACCTGCGCCGCAAGGGTTAAAAGCCGAAGCCTGCGGGGATATTATCTACCCCCTCCAACACCAGATCTGCCATCACCTTGCCGACCATCGGGGCCACGCCAAAGCCGATTTTGAACCCGCCGTTTGCCACAAACACGCCCGGCTGCAGTGGGTGTGCTGCCAGCAGCGGCGCCCGTGATCGGGCCTTGGGCCGCACCCCCGCCCAGCGTGAGGTCACCTGCGCGTCGGCCAGCACCGGCACCAAAGCGCGCGCCTTGGCGATCAGCGCGTCCAACTGGTCATCGGTCGCGGTATCGTCATCCCACGCGTTTTCGGACGTCGACCCGATGGCGGTTGTCCCGTCGGCATGGGGCACGACATGCAGCGCATCGGTGAAAAGCTGCGGCTGATCGCGCAAGTCCAACGCGAACACCGCCGCCTGCCCCTTGACGCCGCCGCCCGCGCTGCGCCCCATGGCCAAGGTCAGGTCCTGCAGGCCCGCATAGCCCGTCGCCCACACCACAGCGCCCGTCGCCACACCATCCGCCGCGATGACACCGCCTTTGGCCACAATAGCCGCCGCCAGCGCATGCACCGCCCGCAAAGGCGCGATCCGCGCCGTGAGACTGTCGAACACGGCCAGCCCCGTGGGCGATGTCACGCCCCACGGCCCGCCCGCCAGCGCCTCGACCCGCCAAATGGCGGCATCGCCCCATAACTGTTCGGCCCCAGCCACGCGCGCCCGCGCCAGATCAACGGCATGCGCGTCGGCCAAGGGCTGAATGCGGCCCAGCCGCGCGTAGCCGCTGTCCAAACCACCTACGACAGCGACCTCGGCCCAGTAGCGTTCCGCCATCAGCAGCGCGTCCAGCTGGAACTGCTTTTTGGGGTTCCACTGGTCCGGCACATGGGGGGCCAGTGCGCCGACCACCCCGCCACTTGCGCCAGCGCCCACGCCAAACGGGTCGATCACCTGCACCTTGGCCCCGCGCTGCACCATGGCCCATGCGCAGGACAGGCCGAACACACCCGCCCCCATCACGGTTACATCATAGCTTGCCATTTAAGCCCCTTCGGCAGATTGTGCGGCCATTCTAAGGCAGGCTTCCATGGACAACCAGCACGCACACATCACGTGGCGCGACGGGACCATTCCCGTATCGCAGCGTTTCGACGACCCGTATTTCTCGCTCGACAACGGGCTAGAGGAAACGCGCTATGTTTTCCTGCAAGGGAACGACCTGCCCGCGCGGTTCACCGGCGACTTCCACATCGCCGAGTTGGGCTTTGGCACAGGCCTGAACTTTCTGGTGACGCTGCAGGCTTGGCGGCGTGCTGGCGCGCAGGGGCACCTGCGTTTCACCACGTTCGAGGCCTTCCCCATGGCCCCCGCCGACCGCGCCCAAGCGCTGGCCGCCTTCCCCGAGATCACCGCCGAAGCCGCCGAGCTGACCGCCGCCCTTGCAGCCGGCAACAGCGCGACATTCGACGGGAACGTCAGCTTGAACGTGATCGTGGGTGACGCACGGCAGACCCTGCCCGCATGGCAGGGCGCGGCGGATGCGTGGTATCTGGACGGGTTTTCCCCCGCCAAGAACCCCGAAATGTGGGATGCCGCCCTGCTGACCGAGGTCGCCCGCCACATGCGCCCCGACGGCACACTGGCAACCTACGCCGCAGCGGGCTTCGTGCGGGCCAATCTGGCTGCGACGGGGCTTGAGGTCACCCGCCTGAAGGGGTACGGGCGCAAGCGTCACATGACAACAGCCCGGTTTCCCCGATGACAACCCAGAATACCCGCCTCGGCATTGCGCTGATGGTGATGACGACCATTGTTTTCTCGCTTCAGGACGGCCTCTCGCGGCAGTTGGCGGGGGAATACAACGTGTTCATGATCCTCATGATCCGTTACATCTTTTTCGCGGTTTTCGCACTGGCCATCGCACGCGCGCAGGCTGGTTCTATGGCCGCTGCCATCCGCACGCACCACCCCATCTGGCAGACCGTTCGCGCGCTGCTGCTGATCGCCGAAATGGCGGTGATGGTCTATTCGTTCAAACTGCTGGGCCTGATCGAGACCCACGCCGTCTTTACCAGCTACCCGCTGATCGTCGCCGCCCTCTCGGGGCCGATCCTACGCGAGAAGGTCGGCTGGCGGCGCTGGACGGCGATCATGATCGGCTTCGTTGGCGTGCTGATCATTTTGCAACCAGGGCAGCACGTGTTCAGCACCACCGCGCTGCTACCGTTGCTGGCCGCCACCTTGTTCGCCATCTACGGCTTGCTGACGCGGTATGTCAGCCGCAAAGATAGCGCGAATACCAGCCTTGTGTGGACAGCCGTTGTCGGCGCCATCTGCGCTACCGCAATCGGCGTTTTCAACATCGACCCGATGACGCCGCATGACTGGCTTTTGATGCTCGCGCTGAGTGTGTGCGGGATGATTTCGCACTGGATGCTGATCAAATGCTACGAGGTTGCCGAGGCGTCCGCCGTGCAGCCCTTCGCGTTTTTGCAGGTGGGATTCGTCAGCCTGATCGGGCTTTTCTTCTTTAACGAGACGCTGGAACACCGCGTGATCATCGGCGGGGCCATCGTTTTGGCCGCAGGCCTTTTTACGCTGCTGCGCGAGCGCGCGAAGGCCAAAGCCTGATCTACTGGCGCATAACGCTCTGAATTCGCACCTCAATACGGCCCTGCAGTGTGAACTGCGGGGCCATTTTTTTGCCTTTCCGACTTTTTTAGTCAGCCGTGAAAGGCCGATTAAATTAGTCAACTATTTGTTTTTAAACGATTTTTTTCAAAGACTCCCTTGACGCAGTTTTAGAAGAGTTCTAGATAGGGTGTACCAGCAAGCCAGCAGCGCCTTTCGGCAACGCCAGCCAGCCAGACAATGAACGCCAGCAAAAGGATGAACCCAGATGGCACACAGCAATTGCAACGCCTGCGCCTTCTACGAGGATCACGCGGCCAATTCCGATAGCAAGCTTCAAAACGCCGGCCTGTGTCGCGCGAACCCGCCCATCAGCCAGCCCGCCGCCGAAACCCGTGGTTTCTGGCCGGTCGTCAGCGCCAATGACTGGTGCGGTAAATTCAGCGGCGCCGTCGCAGCTGAATAAATTCTTCTTTGGGCCTTCTTGCCCCTTGACCTTCCCACGGTGGCAACCCCCATCTTAGGGAACGTGGACAAGGGCAAGGAGGCTCTCATGAAGTTTCGCGTTGAAAATATGACCTGCGGCGGCTGCGCCCGCGCTGTGACCGCCGCGATCCGCGAGATCGACCCCGATGCGGTCGTGAACGCCGCACCTGCCGACCGCCTGATCGACGTGACCTCGCGCGCGGATGCGGCGCAGATCAGCGCCGCGTTGGACGAGGCTGGTTTTCCCGCCATTCCCTCCGCCTGACCTGCCATGAATATCGGCGAAGCAGGGGCGCAGACGGGCCTTTCGGCAAAAATGATCCGTTACTACGAACAAGTCGGCCTGATTGCGCCAGCGGCGCGGTCAGTTGCCGGCTATCGTCATTACGGCCCCAAAGATATCGAGGCGCTGCGCTTTATCAGTCGCTGCCGCCATATGGGGTTCGGCATCGACCAGATCCGCGACCTTCTGGGCCTGTGGCGCGATCCCCACCGTGCCAGCGCCGATGTGAAGGCCCTAGCGACCAGCCACGCCGAAGCACTGGCGCGCCAAGCCGCCGAGTTGCTGGAGATGAGCGATGCGCTGGGCCGTCTGGCCGCCAGCTGCCACGGCGACGGCAGCCCAGATTGCGCCATATTGGACGAATTCGCGACGGCGCCCGCCCACGCGCAAGCCCCGATCAGCCCGCCGCGCTTTGGCGTCAACGGACAAAACCGCGGACGCACGCCAGCGTAAAATTGCCGATTGCCCGGCGCGACCGGCACGTTTTAGACCCATCAAAAGAAGGTATCCGCCCGAATTAAAACCATTTTTCACCGCACCGGCGTATCTTGGCTTACTTACCCGATATATAAAATAACCCGCTGGTGAAACGGCACAGAAATGAAGATACTCGGGGGCCTGCGCTGTCGCCTTGCGCCGCAGCATGCGCCCCTGAAAACTTCACAGAACTGTAGCTAAGAAAAAATGGTATTTGAGATCAATATCGACCCCGAGGCCATGCGCGGCTCGGCCGATGATGCAAGCGAACTGCTCAAGTCATTGGCGAACCGACATCGGCTGCTGATCCTCTGCCAGTTGGCCGAGGGCGAGAAGTCGGTCGGGCAGCTGGCCGAATTTCTGGGGATCCGCGACTCGACAGTATCACAGCACCTAGCGCTTTTGCGGCGCGACCGGATCATCATCGGCCGACGCGATGGCCAAACGATCTGGTACCGCATCGAAAGCGAAGCGGCACAAAAAGTGGTCCTGATGCTTTACGAAACATTTTGTGCCGAAGCGGCCTAGCTTTGCCGGAACGATCCTGTCAGTGATGGATCATGGCCCCTGCAAAGGCCGTGTGACGCCAGACAGATAGATCGAACCGACACCGCACTATGGCAAAGACACCGGATACCCTCTTATTCCGGCACAACTTGGTTGTGCTGACGACCGCACAGGCTTTGGGGGCTGCGTCCCCGCCGATTATTATTTCGCTAGGCGGATTGATCGGGCAACAGCTATCCAGCACACCGGCGCTGGCGACATTGCCGGTCAGCCTGTTCAATTTGGGGCTGGCGCTGGGAACACTGCCCGCGGCATTCCTGATGCGCCGTTGTGGGCGGCAGGCCGCGTATATGATCGGGGCGCTGGTGGCGATCATCGGGGCGCTGGTGGCGTTCGCGGGGGTTTATACACAGAACTTCACCACCTTCTGTTTGGGCACATTAATCGCCGGCTACTACGCCGCGAACGTGCAAAGCTACCGCTTTGCCGCCACCGACAGCGCGACCGAGGCCCAGCGCGCCAAGGCCATTTCGTGGGTGATGATCGGCGGCCTGATCGCTGCGGTCGTCGGCCCCCAAACCGTCATCTGGACGCGCAACGCCTTTGGCGGCGTGCCGTTTGCGGGCAGTTTTCTGGCGCAAGCCGTGTTGGCCATACTGGCGATGATCGTGCTGACGCGCCTGCGCCCGACCGCGCCGCACACGCCGCAGCCAACAGATGCCCCGGCGCGGTCGGTCGGGGAAATGCTGCGCACGCCGCGTTTCCTGCTGGCGCTGGCGTCGGGGCTGGTCACTTACGGGTTGATGGTCTTTGTCATGACAGCCGCGCCCATCGCGATGGTTGGGCATGGCCATGGGGTCGATGCTGCGGCCTTGGGCATCCAATGGCACGTCTTGGCGATGTTTCTGCCCAGCCTTGTCACCAGTCGCCTGATGGCGCGTTTTGGTACCGAACGCATGACGGCGGCCGGTCTGGTCATTATCGGGCTATCGGCGATCGCGGCGCTGGGGGGCTTTGGCTTGGTGAACTTCTATGGCTCGCTGGTTTTGCTGGGGATCGGCTGGAACTTCGGCTTCATCGGGTCGACCGCGATGTTGACCGCCGCCCATGCCCCGTCCGAACGCGCACGCGCCCAAGGGCTGAACGACTTTGTCATCTTCGGCACGGTCGCCATCGCCTCGTTCTCGTCGGGGGCACTGCTGAATGCCTCGGGGTGGGTCGTGATCAACTGGATGATCTTCCCCGCCATCGCGCTGGTGCTGGCGCCGCTGGTGTGGCGGATAGGGCGCAAGACGGCGTGAAAAAGGGGGCCACGCGCGCCCCCTTTTGCATTTACTTCGCGGCCTCATACAGCACGCCTGCGCGGGTGCCCGACCGGCAATAGCCCAGGATCGGCTTGGGCGCGGCGGCCAGAAACGCCTTCATCTCGGCCACTTGTTCGGGCGTTGCGCCCACACCACCCACAACAGGAATATGCGCAATCTGCAGACCCTGATCGGCGGCCGCCGCAGCGATCTGCGCGAAATCGGGCTGGCCCGGGTCTTCCATGTCGGGGCGCGTGCAAACCAGCGCCTTGTAGCCCAGCTGCGCGATGGCGGCGACATCCTCGACGCTGATCTGGGCCATGGTCGAGAAGTCGTCGTCGATGTGGCGGATTTGCAGCCCTGCCGCGTCGTGATCCGAATGTGCCATTGAATCTCTCCTCAAAATGCATTCGCGCCGTGGGCGCTGACTGATCGCTACCACCATATGCCCCTGATTGGCCATCTGGAAACACCTACGCGCGCCCGCAGCTAAGGGGTCGATTTCGCTTGCCCCTGCGCAAAAAAGCGGTGAAAAATAAGGCGCACAACGACCAGCGAGCAAGCCATGCGCCCCAGCCGTTCGGTTCACAAGGAACATCACCACAGTGGCAACCCCGCCAAGAGGGGTGGGGCCGATGTGCTTCCGACCGTTTCTGGCCTTCTTTGGATTGCACAAGCCGCCTGCATCGCCATGGCGATCGGGGGAATCGCTGCCGGTGATTTTTCGCGTTTGGCGCCGCTGGCTGCGGGTGTCTTTGCCGTTGGCGCGCTGCGCGCGTTTCTTGATAGTTGGGGAACGCGGCTATCATTCGCCGCCGCGCGGCGGCGCTTGCATCAGCTGCGGGCGAACGCAATCTCGGCCCTGACTGCCCAGTCGCCGCTGGATCGCGGCCGGCAGGAATCGGGCGCGGCGGCCAGCATCATCGCCGAACAAGCCGAGGCGATCGTGCCCTATCTGGCGCGGTTCCGCCCGATCCGGCTGAAGGCTGCCGTTGTGCCGCTGGTGTTCTTCTTCACCATCCTGCCGCTGTCATGGGCTGCCGCGCTGGCGCTGCTGATCTGCCTGCCGGTCATTCCCGTCTTCATGGCCCTCATCGGTTGGCGCGCCGAGGCCACCAGCCGCACCCAAATGGTCGAGCTCGGCACGATGAACGCCTTTTTGCTCGACCGTCTGCGCGGTCTTGCGACGATCCGGGGCCTTGGCGCGGTCGAGGCGACGGCCCAGCGCATCCATACCCATGCCGAACAGTTGCGCGAAAAAACGATGGCCGTGCTGCGCATCGCCTTCATGACATCCGCCGTGATGGAGCTATTTTCGGCCCTAGGGGTCGCAATGGTTGCCGTTTACGTCGGCTTCCACCTGCTGGGCGAGCTGCCCTTTGGCGCGTGGGGCGGCCAGCTGACACTGACACAGGGCATGTTCATTCTGCTGCTGGCCCCCAACTTCTTTGAGCCTTGGCGCGAGATGTCTGCCGTCTGGCACGATCGCGCAGCGGGCGAGGCTGCGATGAAAGCCCTCGCCATGCAAACCGACGCGCAGGGCCAGCCGCTACCCACCGGCCCCGTCAGCGCGCTGGGCGCTGCGCCTGCCATTGCCATCGATGGCTTGGCATTTTCACATGACGGCGCCCCTGCCCCCGTGTTCCACGACCTGAACCTGCAGATCGCGGCGGGGGAACATGTGGCGATCCTTGCGCCCAGCGGCGGGGGGAAATCCACGCTGCTGGCCCTAATCGCTGGCCTTGCCAGCCCAACGGCGGGGCGCATCAGCATCGGCGATGCCACCCCCGCCGGTGCGCGCGCCAGCATCGCTTGGGTGGGCCAGAACGCCCATATGTTCGCTGGCAGCCTGCAGCAGAACATCACGCTGGGCCGCCCCATGGCACAGTGCACTGTGGATGCGGCTTTGAAACAGGCGCAGCTAGGCCGTGTCGCGGCGTTGCACGGGCACGGTGCGATTGGCGAAGACGGCGTCGGCCTGTCCGGCGGCGAGGTGCTGCGCCTGTCGCTGGCCCGCGCCCTCGCGCGCGAGGATACGCACCCCGCGCAGATCATTCTTGCGGACGAGCCGACCGCCCATCTGGACCCCATCACCGCAGCGGATGTAACCGATAGCCTGATCAAGGCCGCGCAGGGCAAAACGCTGGTCGTTGCCACGCATGACCCGCTGCTTGCGCAGCGCATGGGGCGCACCATCCGCCTTGCGCCACCACGGTTGGAGGATGCGGCATGAAGCACCCCGCCATCCGCGACCTTACGCCCGTATTGCGGCTGTTCATCCAACAACAGCGCAAGGCGATGATTCAAGGCGGGCTTTTGGCCGCCGCCACTGCGTTGGCTGGCACGGCCCTTTTGGGTCTATCGGGCTGGTTCCTGACAGCAGCCGCCATTGCGGGGCTATCGGTCGCGGCGATTGCCGCATTCGACGTCTTCATGCCTTCCGCGTCGATCCGGCTGCTGGCGCTGGCGCGCACCGCATCGCGCTATGGCGAGCGGGTGGTGACGCATGACGCCACATTGCGCGTCTTGGCCAGCTTGCGCGCGCGGCTGTTCCGCGGCTGGGCCACGCCCGGCGCGGCGGGGCGGCTAATCCTGCGGCCCGCGCGGCTGCTGTTCCGGCTGACGCATGATATAGACGCCCTCGACGGGTTATATCTGCGCGTGCTGGTACCCGCGTTCGCCGCCGGTGCGGTGGCGCTGGTTGCGGGTGTGGTGCTGGGGGTGCTGAATGTCTGGCTGGGGTTGGGGGTTGTTGCAGTACTGATCGCTGCCGGCATCGCCATTCCCGCCGCCGCTGCCCGCAGCGCTGCCGCGAACACCCTGTACCGCGCCCGCATGGTCGAGGCGAACCGCGCTCGCACCATCGACCTTGTGCAGGGGCAAACCGCCCTGATCATGACCGGCCGGATGCAGGCGCAGGCCGACGCAATCCTGCAGGCGGACGCACGGCTAGCCCGTGTTGACCAAAAGTTGAACAACACCGAAGCCACTGCGACACTTGCGTTCGGGCTGGTCGCAGCGGCCGTTTTGGCGGGTGTCTTGCTGGTCGCAGGGCACTTGGTTCAAGCCGGAAATATCGGGGCAGCGCCTGCGACACTGGCCGTTCTGCTGGCCTTCGCCGCAGTCGAACCGTTCGGCGCACTGCGGCGCGGTGCGATGGAATTGCCACGCATTCGAATGGCAGCGCGGCGCCTGCGCCCACGCTTGCAAGACACGGCGCCATTGCCCGAATACCCGCGGCCGCCCGCAGGGACCGCAGCCGAGCTGGCAGCGGTGACGCTTGCCCAATCTGGCGCGGGTCAGCCGCGACTGGATACCATCAACCTGTCGATAGCCGCCGGACAAACCGTTGCAATCATTGGCCCTTCTGGGGCGGGAAAGTCGAGCCTGCTGGCTATATTGGCGCAAGAAGTTACGCCGACATCGGGCGTAGCCGCCGTTGCGCCGACAGCACTGATGACACAGCGCAACCAGATTTTCGCCGACACGCTGCGCGAAAACCTGCGCCTCGCCGCGCCCACGGCCAGCGATGAGGCACTGACCGATGCGGCGGCAGCTGCCGGACTGTCGCAGTTACCAGGCGGGCTCGACACCGTCATCGGCGAGGGCGGCTTGGGTATATCTGGCGGGCAGGCGCGCCGGCTGGCACTGGCCCGCATGATCCTGCGCGACGCCCCGATCTGGTTGCTGGACGAGCCGACCGAGGCCCTCGACAGCGGCACCGCGCGCGACGTTATCACGCAATTACAACGCTTGACCGACGACAGAACCGTAGTAATCGCAACCCATATCAGGCGCGAGGCCGCATTTGCCAACCGCCTTATCGTCATGGAGGGCGGCCGCATTGTCGCCAGCTATGAAAAGGCCAGCCCCGCGTTTTCCAGTGCGCTGGCCCTGCTGCGCCCGGACTGAACGCGCAGCCCTATCAGCCAGATGCCCAGCCATTCTGCTGGACATCCAGTGTGCATAACGCCGGCTTTGCGCCGGGAAAGGCATAGTGATGGAATTTGATATTGTAACTCTATCGCGCCTGCAGTTCGCGCTGACAGCGCTTTACCACTTTTTATTCGTCCCGCTGACGCTGGGCTTGTCTATCTTGCTGGCCATCATGGAAACGGTCTACGTGATGACTGGCCGCAAAATCTGGCGCCAGATGACCAAATTCTGGGGCACGCTGTTCGGCATCAATTTCGTGCTGGGCGTGGCAACAGGTATCGTCATGGAATTCCAGTTCGGCATGAACTGGAGCTATTTTAGCAACTATGTCGGCGACATTTTCGGCGCCCCCCTTGCGATCGAGGGGTTGATGGCATTCTTCATGGAGGCGACGTTCGTCGGCCTCTTCTTCTTTGGTTGGGACAAGATGTCGAAGGTCGGCCACCTGATGGCCACCTATGCCGTTGCCATCGGGTCGAATTTCTCGGCCCTGTGGATCCTGATCGCCAATGGTTGGATGCAGCACCCCGTAGGCGCCGAATTCAATCCCGACACCATGCGAATGGAAGTCACCAGCTTTTTCGAGGTGCTGACCAACCACGTCGCACAAACCCGCTTCGTGCACACCGTTTCGGCGGGCTATGTGACGGCCTCGGTCTTTGTGCTGGGGGTTTCGGCGCTGTATCTGCTGCGGGGCAAATTTGTCGATCTGGCCAAGCGGTCGATGACGATTGCAGCATCCTTCGGGCTGCTGGCGTCGATTTCGGTCGTCGTGCTGGGGGATGAAAGCGGCTATCTGGTGTCATCCAACCAAAAGATGAAAATGGCCGCGATCGAGGGGATGTGGGAAACCCAGCCCGCACCGGCATCTTTCACGCTGGTCGGCATTCCCGACATGAACGAACGCACCACGCATTTTGGCGTCCATATTCCGTGGGTTATGGGGCTGATCGGCACGCGTTCGCTGACCACCGTAATCCCCGGCATCGACCAGCTGCTGGCCGAGAATGAACAGCGCATTCGTCTGGGCCTGAACGCCTATGACGCGCTGCAAGACTATCGCGCCACCCCCGTCGGTGAAACCGTCGCCCCCGAGGTTGCAGCGCGGTTTGATACCTACAAAGACGACATGGGCTATGCCCTGCTGCTGCTGAAATACGTCGATGACCCGCGCACAGCCACCGACGCGCAGATCGAGGCGGCGGCGTGGGATACCGTGCCTTACGTGCCCGTGCTGTTCTGGGCCTTCCGTGGCATGGTGGGGATCGGCTTCTTCAACGTGGCGCTGATGGCGGGGTTCTTCTTCCTGTCGGCCCGCCGCCAGTTGGACAAACGCCGCTGGCCGCTGAAAATCGCCGTCGCCGCCATGGCGTTGCCGTGGATCGCGGCCGAGCTAGGTTGGATCGTCGCCGAATTCGGCCGCCAGCCTTGGGCAATCGACGGCATTTTGCCGACGGTTGCGGCGGTGTCGCATCTGACGGTTCCCACAGTCTTGCTGACCATCGTCGGCTTTACCGCAATCTACTCGGTTCTGCTGGTGATCGAGGTGCGCCTGATGCTGGCCGCGATCCGCAAAGGCCCCCAACCCGACGAAGAACCCGAAGCGCCCCTGTGGGGCCGTAACCCAGTTCCGGCGGAGTAACCTGTTATGATCTTACATGAATTGATCACCTATGACACGCTGCGCCTGATCTGGTGGGTGCTGTTGGGCGTTTTGCTGATCGGCTTTGCCCTGATGGACGGGTTCGATCTGGGCGTGGCGATGCTGCTGCCTTTCGCGGGCAAAACCGATATCGAACGGCGCATCGTCATCAACACCGTCGGCCCCGTATGGGAAGGTAACCAAGTTTGGCTGATCTTGGGCGGCGGCGCGATTTTCGCCGCATGGCCGCTGCTTTATGCGGTGTCGTTCTCGGGGTTCTACTTGGCCATGTTTGCGATTTTGGCCGCGCTGATCCTGCGGCCCGTCGGGTTCAAATACCGGTCCAAGCGCGAAAGTGCGCGGTGGCGCCGCAACTGGGACTGGGCGCTGTTTATTGGCGGGTTCGTCCCTGCCCTGATCTTCGGCGTCGCCATTGGGAATGTGCTGCAAGGTGTGCCGTTCCGGCTGGGCTCGGATCTGCGCATTTTCTACGAGGGCAGCTTCTTCGCCCTGCTGAACCCGTTCGCGCTGCTGTGCGGCTTGCTGTCGGTCACGATGCTGATCATGCACGGCGCGAACTGGATGATCCTGAAAACCGAAGGCGACATTCGCGCACGCGGCCGCGTCTTCGGCCGCTGGGCGTCGATCGCCACGCTGGTGATTTATGCGCTGGGGGGGCTTGCCCTTTGGGCGTTCGTTGGGGGGTATCAGGTCACCAGCACATTCGCGCCTGACGGTCCGTCGAACCCGCTGGGGAAAACGGTGGCCGTTGCAGGGGGCGCGTGGTTTGCAAATTACGCCGCCCACCCGTGGACAATCATCGCCCCCGTTTTGGGGCTGCTGGGGCCGCTGGTCGTGCTGCTTGCGCTGCAATTGCGGCGCGAGATTTTGGCCATGGCGGGTAGCGCAATGGCCATTTTGGGCATCATCGCGTCCGTCGGGCTTTCGATGTTCCCGTTCATCCTGCCCTCGTCAATTCAACCCGAGGCCAGCCTGACCGTGTGGGATTCGTCCTCCAGCCATATGACGTTGTTCATCATGCTGGTGGTCACAGCCATCTTCCTGCCGCTGATCTGCGCCTACACCACATGGGCCTACAAACTGTTGTGGGGCAAGGTGCGCGAGAAAGACATCACCGACGGCGGCCATGCTTATTAGAAAGGACAAATGACATGTGGTATTTTGCTTGGATTTTGGGCCTTCCTTTGGCCGTCACCTTCGCCGTTCTGAACGCCATGTGGTTTGAACTGGTCGATGACGGATCGAAGAAAAAGCAAGACTAGAACGCCAAAGGCCCCCGCCATCGCGGGGGCCTTTTTCATGCCTTAATCTGCGGCGTAGCAGCTGGCAGTCAACACCTCGCGCGCATCGCGCCCACGCAACGCCGGACGGGCCATGACGGGACTAAAATCAGGATCATCGACCCCGGGCACGACCTGCCGCACCTCGGCCATCAGGCGCGGGTTCAGCGTGCGGCGGGTGTAGTCGCCCAAGAAGAAGCTCTCGCTGGGGGCGCCATTTGCGAAAATCACGGAATGCGCATCCAGCAAGATATGGTAATATGTCACCTCGGTCGCATCTTGCATGACGCTGACGCCAGGCAGGTTGGTCATGTGCTTGGCCGCAATGAACGCTTCGTCGTTGCCCGTCGCAGCGTGCACGGCATCGCCGGACACAACCATGCGGTGCTGCGGCGATACGGTTAGATCCGTGTGCGGCATACCGGCCCCCAGCGCCCCCTTGGCAATGCGCACGGGCAGCATATTGGGGCGCATATCCAGCATGGCCGCGTCCAGATGCGACCTGCCTACCCACTTGATAGGCTGCAGCCCCTTGTCTTTCGTCAGCACCAGATCGCCCGCCCGCAGGTCTTGCACGGGCACAGCGCCGCGGCCCGTGGTGATCAAGGTGCCTTCGGCAAAGCAGGGGTCGGTGTAGGTCCCGACGCTGGTGTTCCACAACAGCCAGGCGCTACCTTGGTTGGCAATGCCACCCTGCCCCGCCTTGTCGGTGAATTCGGCGTATTCTTTTTGCGACATGCCTATACGTACGCTGACGTCTTCATATACCAGCCCCAGTTTCGCCAGCAGATTCACCAACAAACTATCCGCTGTGCGGCCTAGGGTCAGAACTTCGGACGCGGCATTGTAATTTCGCACCGCTAGATGCCCGCCGTTCAGGATGAACTGGTCCTTGGCGCCCATCCCCGACACGTTAAAGAAAGTGTGCCCCAGCACCGCGATATTCGCAGGCGTGTAGTTGAAAACGCCTGCCCCGGCGCCTGTAAACGTCACATCATAACTAGGCGTCAGCAGCACGCCCAATGCCGTCACACCAGCGGCATGGAAGTCGATCTTACTGGTGTCGCCAACGACAAAATCCATTCCCGACAGCAGATTAAGGCCTAGCAAACCAGACTCGATCGTCAGCGATGCCCCGTTTTGGGTTTGCCACGTCACGTTCGAGGCGACGTTCAAGTTCAACAAAATATTGCTGGATTTGAAATCGACGCCATCGACGATGATGGTCGCACTGCCCAGCAGGTTCAGGTTCAAAAGGTTTGGATCATTAACGTTTTGTGCATTGATGACATAAGTTCCACCATCGATAATACTAATCGCCATAAGCTACCCTCGCACGCGCATTGAATCACGGAACACCAAAACATTCCCTTTAGCACACGGCGGCAGATAGGCCCTTAAGGCAATTTGGCTGATGCAAAATTGGTTAACAATTAATCGTAGATTATCCGATATATACGGCAGAATAGAGATTATAATTTCACATATAAAATTATATTTATCAGTGCATTATAACGACACCTCGCATAGTGTCGACATCACCCGCGACCAGCGCAAGACGCATAACCATTCGCCAAATTGGTTAACGCATTCAGAACCAACCTACGCGAGTCTGAATAATAATAGCACCCAATCGCAGATACGCACATCCTCACCCTCGACATGGTGAGAGCAAGACGAATCGCGCGACGAGGCAAAAAAGAACGCCGCCCCGAAGGGCGGCGCATTTATTAACGATGTACTGACACCCCGACCTGTCAGCTTTCGTCGTCACTGGGCAGGAAGCCACCCGATTGCCGCGCCCACAGGCGGGCGTAAATACCGCCCAACTCCAGCAATTGCGCGTGGGTGCCTTCCTCGACGATCTGCCCCTTGTCCATGACGATCAGGCGATCCATCGCCGCGATGGTCGACAGGCGGTGAGCAATGGCAATCACCGTTTTCCCTTCCATCAAGCCGGTTAGCTGTTCCTGAATCGCGGCCTCGACCTCGGAATCGAGGGCGGATGTCGCTTCGTCCATCACCAGAATCGGGGCGTTCTTCAGGGCGACCCGCGCGATGGAAATGCGCTGGCGTTGACCGCCGGACAGCTTCACGCCGCGTTCGCCGACCTGTGCATCCAGCCCGCCACGCCCCTTGCTGTCGGTCAGGCGGGTGATGAAATCCTCGGCCTCGGCCAGACGGACGGCGGCCATGATCTCCTCGATCGAGGCATCGGGGCGGCCGTAGGCGATGTTGTCACGGATCGTGCGATGCAGCAGCGACGTGTCTTGCGTCACCACCCCAATCGCGGCGCGCAGCGAATCCTGCGTGACGGTGGCGATATCTTGGCCATCAATCAGAATCTGCCCAGACTTCACATCGTGAAAGCGCAGCAGCAGGTTGACCAAGGTCGATTTACCCGCGCCCGACCGCCCGACAAGGCCGATCCGCTCGCCGGGTTTGATCACCAGATTCAGGTCGTTGATCACCCCCGAGGTCGAGCCATAGTCGAAGCCGACGTGATTAAAGGCGACCTCGCCTTGATGAACCACCAGCGGCTTTGCGGCGGGGGCATCAACGACCTTACGCGGCACAGCCAGCGCCGAAATGCCATCGCGCACCGTGCCGACGTTTTCAAACAGCGCCGCAAATTCCCACATGATCCAGTGCGACATGTTCCCCATGCGCAGCGCCAGCGGCACGGCAATCGCCAACGCCCCGACCGGCACCGCACCGCGCATCCACAGGAAAATGCCAAGGCTGGCCACGGTTGCGGTCAGCAGCGCGTTCAGCACCGCCAGCGAAACGTTCTGAATGGTCGACAGGCGCATCTGCGCATGCACCGTGCCCAGAAACTCGTCCATACTCTCGCGGGCAAAGGCTTCCTCGCGCGAGGAATGCGAGAACAACTTCACCGTGGTGATGTTGGTATAGGCATCGACGATGCGGCCCGTCATGGCCGCGCGGGCATGGGCCTGCGCCTCGGACACGCGGCCGATTTTCGGCACGACCCAGCGCAACAGCAGGCCATACACGATGCCCCACGCCAAAAACGGCAACGCCAGCCGCCAATCGCTAGAGGCCGCCAAAATCAGCGCGCCGCTGAAATAGACCAGCACATAGACCAGCACGTCGACGATTTTCATCGCCACCTCGCGCACGGCCAGTGCGGTCTGCATCACCTTGGTCGAAACACGCCCGGCGAATTCGTCTTGGAAATAGCTGAGCGACTGCCCCAGCATCCAGCGGTGCGCCTGCCAACGGATCCGTTGCGGGTAGTTCCCCAACAGGGTCTGGTGCATGACAAGCGAGCCCAGCGCCTGGATCAGCGGTGAGATCAGCACCAACACCAGCCCGGCCAACACAAGGGTGCGCCCCTCGTTCTGCCAAAAGGCATTCGGCTCGGCGCCGGCCATACGGTCGATCAACGCGCCAAGGTAACCGACCAGCGCGACCTCGATCAGCGCTGTCAGGGCGGATACGACGCCCAGCAGCACGATCCACGGCAGCAGGCCGCGCGAATAGTGCAAGATGAACGCCCAGAACCGTTGGGGCGGCATCTGCGGGGTATCGGTAGGATAGGGGTCGACGCGGGTTTCAAACCAACGAAACATGGGCACACCTTCGGGTGGTCAGGACGGATTCCCGACCTTTATTTTCTACGGGACGGCCCTGCTACCATGGTGACACGGGCCAGACCAGCACCTTTTCCCCGCAATGGCAGGACGGCAGACGCGGGGGTTACGAACAGCCACGATAGCATCGCTTTGCGACGGTTTGGCGACCCGCACCGCATCAATTTACCAGCTGGGGTTGCACGAATAATAAGCCCGCACCGCGCAGATTTGTTTAACACGCTTTTTTCACTACCCCCGCGACGGAAATGCAGGGCATATCCGTTCAAGCTAGACCAACGTCAGACCTATCCATCCGCGCCCGACGGGGATGAGCCTTATGACCCGCAAGCCCGAGAGCCAGATGAAGCCAACCTTGCCCCTCCGCCACCTGTTAACCCCGCTTGCCATACTGCTGCTGTCGGCCGGAATGGCCATTGCCCAGCCCATGGGCGGGGGCGGTGGTTTCGGCGGGCGCAGTGCTGGGCCGACGCAGGTTGGTGTGGTCACAGCCGCCGTTGAAACCGTCGCCCTGACCGAGGTGATCCCCGGCCGTGCGGTGGCTTTTCAGGAATCCGCCGTGCGCCCGCGCGTGGGCGGGATGATCACCGAAATTCTCTATGTCTCGGGGCAGGACGTGACGGTAGGCACGCCGCTATTTCGCATCGAAAGCGACACCTACGAGGCTGCCGTCCTGAGCGCCGAAGCAACCCTGACGCAGGCCACCACCGCGCGCGACAATGCCGCAACCAACCTGCAGCGGCTGGAGCAACTGTCGAATAACAACGCCGCCACCCGCACCGATATGGATGGCGCGCGGGCGACATTTGCCGCCGCGCAGGCTACACTGGTCAACGCGCAAAACGCGCTGGATGATGCGCAGCGCGAATTAAAATGGACCACCGTCAGCAGCCCGATTGACGGCATCGCGGGGCTGCCTGCCATCACCGTGGGCGACATCGTCACCGCAAATCAAACCACCGGTCTGGTCAACGTGACCCGCATCGACCCAATTTATGTCGATTTGACCGAACCCGCAGCGCGCCTGCTGTCGGTGCGCACCCAGATCGAACAGGGCCAGCTCTCGCCCAAAGATACCGTCGATGTGACTCTGACGCTGGATGACGGGCGATCGACCAGCTTCACCGGCGCGCTTGTCGCCCCCGAAGTGGCAATCTCGCAAACCACCGCATCGCAAACCATCCGGTTCCAATTCGACAACCCGCAGCGGCGCATATTGCCCGGCATGTTCGTGCGCGGCGAAATCACCATCGGCTCGACCGATGCCGTGCTGGTGCCCCAACGCGCCACATCGCGCGCGAATGACGGATCGTTGACCGTGTGGGTCGTGGGAGCTGGCAATAAATCCGAACAGCGCACGCTGACGTCAATGGGGGTCACGCGCAACAGCTGGATCGTAACCGAGGGTCTGATTGCGGGCGACCAGATCATCGTCGACGGGCTGTCGAACATGCAAGCCGGCCGCGATGTGGTGCCCGTTCCTGTCACCATCAACGCGCTAGGGCTTGTCGAGGATGTCCCCGCCACCCCGCAAGGCGGGAACTAACCGATGGCGCAGTTTTTCATTAACCGCCCCGTCTTTGCATGGGTGCTGGCGATTATCACCATGCTGTTTGGCGCATGGGGCATCCAGCAACTGCCAATCGCGCAATACCCCGAGGTTGCGCCAACCACGATCCGCATCAGCGCCAGCTACTCGGGCGCGCCTGCGGAAGCAGTCGAAAACGCGGTTACCACCCCGATCGAGAACGGCCTCTCTGAACTAGAGGGGTTGCTTTATATGGTGTCGCAATCGTCACAAGGCCGCGCGACGGTCACCCTGACCTTCGATGATTCCATCGATGCCGACATGGCGCAGATCCAGGTGCAAAACCGGATGCAGTCGATCACCAACCAACTGCCCGACAGCGTGCAAAGCAACGGTGTGACGGTATCGCGGTCGACCGATTCCATCTTGATGGTCGCCGCGCTGGTGTCGAACGACGGCAGCTATACAACGCTGCAACTGGGCGACATGATGAACGAATTGATCGAGCCCAGCGTCACCCGCGTCGACGGCGTGGGCGGGCTGCAAGCCTTTGGCACATCTTATGCAATGCGTATCTGGCTGGATCCGTTCAAACTGGTGCAGTACCAGATGACACCGTCGGACATCACATCGGCCATTTCGTCGCGCAACGCCACTGTGACTGTCGGCAGCCTTGGCAGCCAGCCGGTAGTGCCGGGCCAACAGTTCAGTGTGTCGATGACGGCGCAATCGCAACTGACCTCGCCCGAGGAATTCCAGCGTATCTTGCTGCGCACCAACTCGGACGGCAGCCATGTCTACCTAGGCGATGTGGCTCGCGTTGAAATCGGGCAGGAAAGCTACGGACAGGATTCGCGTTTCAACGGCAAGCCCGCTGCAGGCTTTGGCGTCAATCTCAGCTCGGGGGCCAACGCGGTCGATACCGCCGAAAACGTGCGCCACACGCTGGAAGGGCTGCAAAACGCCCTGCCCGAAGGGGTCGAGATTGCCTACGCCTACGACACCTCGCCCTTTGTCGAGGAATCGATCGAGAAGGTGTACCACACCCTTGCCGAGGCGGTCATTCTGGTCTTCCTTGTCATTCTGATCTTCCTGCAAAGCTGGCGCGCCACGCTGATCCCCACCCTTGCCGTACCAGTCGTGGTGCTGGGCACATTTGGGGTGTTGTCGCTGTTCGGTATGTCGATCAACACGCTGACGATGTTCGCGCTGGTGCTGGCCATCGGCCTGCTGGTCGATGATGCCATCGTCGTCGTCGAAAACGTCGAACGCGTGATGGAGGAAGAGGGTCTGGACGCCCGCGCCGCCACGCGCAAATCGATGCATGAAATCACGCCCGCGCTGGTCGGCATCGTGACCGTGCTGTCAGCCGTGTTCCTGCCCATGGCGTTCATGGCGGGGTCGACCGGCGTGATCTACCGCCAGTTTTCAGTCACGATCATCTCGGCCATGGTGCTGTCGCTGTTCGTCGCGCTGATCCTGACGCCCGCGCTGTGCGCCACGCTGCTGAAACCGCAACACGGCCCGCGCCGCTTTCCCCCTGCGCGCTGGTTCAACAGCGGCCTTGCGGCGTTCACCAATCGCTACGCCCAGACCAACCGCTGGATTTTGAAGCTGCCCGTGCAATCGATGGTCGCACTGGCGGCCATTACCGGCGCCCTTTGGTATTTTTACGACAACCTGCCGTCATCGTTCATCCCGCAAGAAGACCAAGGCGTGTTGATGGCGATGATTTCGCTGAACGACGGCGCAACCACCGCGCAAACCGAAAAAGTTTTGCTTGAGGTCGAAGACTACCTGCTGAACGAAGAAAGCGCGACGGTCGACGCCGTGTTCGCGAACCTCGGGTTCAGTTTCGGCGGGTCGGGGCAAGGCAGCGCGATGCTGTTTGTAAAGCTGCGCCCCTTCGACGACCGCCACGACCACACGGCGGCCAGCTTGGTGCAGCGCGCCACGGCCCGCTTTTCGGGGCACCGCGCGGGCAATATCTTCTTCATGCAGCCGCCCGCCATGCCGGCATTGGGGAATTCCTCGGGGTTCTCGATGTATCTGGTCGATCAGGGCGCGAACGGGCAAGAAGCCCTTCTGAACGCCGCCGCCGACCTGAATGCCGCAGCGACCGCATCGGGCGCGGTCAACAACATTCGCGGCGGCACCACACGCTCGACTGTGGCGCTGAATCTGGATGTCGACCAACTGAAGGCGGCGGCGCTGGGGATATCGGTATCCGATGTGAACGCCATGCTGGCGACGATCTTCACCGGCCGCCAAGTGAATGACTTTGCCTTCAACGGCACGCTGCGCCCCGTCATGGTGCAGGGGCAAGCCGATTACCGCATGCAGGCCGACGACGTAATGCAGTGGAACGCCCGCAACTCCAGCGGCGAGATGGTGCCGTTTTCAGCTTTCATGACCCAGAAATGGGAAGTCGTCCCCACAAGCCTAGCGCGCTTTGGCGGATCGCGCGCGGTGTCGATGTCCGGCTCGCCCGCAACCGACGTGTCATCGGGCGCCGCCATGGCCGCGATGGAAGAAATGGCCGCCGATCTGGACGGCGGCTACGGGGTCGCGTGGACGGGGCTGTCATATCAGGAACGCCAATCAGGCACCCAAGCCCCGCTGCTGTTCGCGCTGTCGGCGCTGGTGGTTTTCCTGTGCTTGGCGGCGCTTTACGAAAGCTGGTCGGTGCCCCTCGCCGTGCTGCTGGCCGCCCCTATCGGCGCGCTGGGGGCATTGGGCGCGGCGCTGCTGTTTGACCAAAGCAACGACGTCTATTTCAAGGTCGGGTTGCTGGCGACAATCGGGCTGGCCTCGCGCAATGCGATTTTGATCGTGGAATTCGCCAAAGAACGCTTCGACAGGGGCATGGACCTGAAAGAAGCCGCGATCGAGGCCGCGCGCCTGCGCCTGCGCCCCATCTTGATGACCTCGATCGCGTTCATGTTGGGCGTGCTGCCGCTGGCTATCGCCGATGGCGCGGGGGCCGCGGCGCAACACGCGATCGGGATCGGCGTGCTGGGCGGGATGGTCGCATCGACCGTGATCGGTATCTTTCTGGTGCCCGCCTTCTACGTTGTCGTCACGCGCCTATTTGGCAGCAAGCGCAACACCCTGAAATCCGAGAGTTAACACCTTTTTAAGCATCATGCCCCCCAAATGTAGATATAGCATGCGGGGGGCACCATGAAAGATCAGGCGTTCGGGGCGACAGGTACGGGGCGGTTGCGAAAGCGCCCGTCTGGCTATGCCCGCCGCGTTTGACTTTAGCGCGTGGATTCGCCACCGCGCGCTGCCGTTCTGGCGCGCGCGCGGGCTCTGCCCGAACGGATTTGGCGCTGTTGAACACATCCGCGCAGATGGCAGTGCGGCGCTCTACCCCCTGCGCCGCAGCCGTGTTCACGCGCGACAGGCGTTCGTATTTGCCGCAGCCGCGCGCGACATGGGCACCGATGACTTACCCTTGGCGCAGCATCTGCTGGCATTCGCCCATCGCACGGCGGCGTCGGGCTTTATTCCCATCGCCAGCGACAATCACGGCAGGCCGGTGGGTGATGCGCACCGGTTGTATGATCTGGCCTTTTACATCCTCGCCAACGCCGAATGTCCCGCCCCCGTCATACCGTGGGATTGGCTGAAACAGGCCTTGGCCAAGCTGCGTGCCCCGCTGGGTTGGTGGGACGACCGCCTGCGGTGCGCCCCGCGCACGCAAAACGCGCATATGCACCTGTTCGAGGCCGCATCCGCTGCCCATCGCGCCACAGGCGACCCCGACTGGGCCGAAGTGGCCGACGAGTGCCGCGCGCTGTTTCTGACCGTCTTCCTGCAACCCGACGGCACGGTGCTAGAGCTGTTCGATGCTCACTGGCGCCCCGTCAAGCAAGGGCAGCGGGTCGAACCGGGCCACGGCGCAGAATGGGTCTATCTGGGCCATCAAGACCCGCAAATAGCTGCCGCAGCCGATTTGGACACCATCTTTTCAGCCGCAACCCGCGCGTTGGGCCACGCGGGCTTTCTGCCAGATCAAGCCGACGATCCGCTTGCGGGGCGACGGCTGTGGCCGCAAACGGAATTGCTGCGGGCGGCGCTAGCCCAGCGCGCGCGTGGGCGTGTGCTGCCGCCCCACCTGACACCAGAAGCCATCATTCAGCGCATCGCGCACAGCTATCTTACCCCCCAAGGCGGGTGGATCGACGCGCGCGACCACGCGGGCCGGATCACCGCCGCGCATATGCCTAGCTCAAGCTTTTATCATATCTTCAACGCGTGGCGGGCGTGGCATGATGTGCAGCCGCGGGCGGGCCTAACGGCAGGTGCGCGGGCGAGCCAACCCCGTCGCCAGCAGATCCCCGATCATAACCCGTTCGTGCCCCCACGCGCGCCTTCGCCAATAGCGCCGCTTCGGTAGAACGGGCTGCAGGGGCTGCAGCGCCGCCCACAAAGCGCGCTGGCATCGAATGTAGTCAGGGTGATGATCAGCCGCACCCGACCGCGCGAATGTGGGCTGCAAAAGCGCGCCGCCGAACTGGTCGGTTACATCCAACACCTGCACTTTATGACGTCGCATACGCGGCCCCATGCTGCGATAAAGCTGCCCGATGAACGCGGGCGGTAGCGCGGGCAGGCCGCGTGACACCCAATAATCGGCGGGCAAATCCGGTGGGGGTGCCCAGAAGAACGCGGTAGCCTCGCCGTAGCCTGCCGCGCGCAGCGCGCGCATCAGCGCGACCTGCCCCAGAATTGCGCTGGCCACGGAAACCTCGGCCAGCCGCGCAGCTTCGGGGTCATCGCAGTGAACCACGCCGCTGTACCCCGCCGCGCGCAACGCTGCCGGCAACCCGAACATCAGATCTTGCATCCC
Source organism: Ketogulonicigenium robustum (assembly GCF_002117445.1). Classification (NCBI taxonomy): domain Bacteria; kingdom Pseudomonadati; phylum Pseudomonadota; class Alphaproteobacteria; order Rhodobacterales; family Roseobacteraceae; genus Ketogulonicigenium; species Ketogulonicigenium robustum. The sequence continues at coordinate 193,227 of NZ_CP019937.1, read as the reverse complement.
GAATGCCAAGACAATCTGCGCGGGCGCGCGCACCCCCGCCAGCAACTGGAAGACGTAATCCTGCACCTGTGGTCGCCCGAGGCTCCGCGCGCTCCATCCCGAGGCCCAGAAGGGGTGGTAGCGGTCGTGGCTGCCGAACAGATAGTCGAACGCCTCGGTGCTGGAGCTGCCAAAAACCACCAAAGATGCGTCAGGGTTTGACCGTCGAAGCATAGCCTTCCCATGCCTGCTGCGTTGTTAGCTGCGGATAGGCTGCCCGATAGGCCCTGACCAAATGCTTAAAGCGCAGGATGAATAGCAGCCATACGGCGACAAACTGCAGAAACAATGGGAAAAATCGGCGTCTGTCGCGGGCGGCCACTGGCTCACCTTCAATGGCAATAGCGCGCGCGCCCCAGATGGCGGCCATATCGCGGCGGCGCAGCGCTGGCAGGTGCGCGATCCCCCGCCCCCCGGGCAAAAGCTGCCCGTTGATCGTCGCCATCCAGTACCACAGAGGCATCCTTTGCGACCGTCCGCCAGCAGGCAAGTCGTGAGCGGCCCCGCGCGGCAACGCGGCAATGCGCGCGCGCTGCGGCTGCGCATCGGGGGCGAGCGCAAAGCGGCGCGGGCCTGCGATCACATCCCGCCACGCAATCAGCAGCGCCTCGGCCTCGTCATAGCGGAACCGCGCAAGGCTGCGCAGCACGAACAGCGCACCAATCCACCCGACGGCGAATCGGCCCAGCGCCAGCTGCGCAAAAACCATGTGATGCACGAGATGCCCGCGTAGGTCATAAAACAGCGACTGCGGCCCCTCTTTCAGGGCGAAATCATCTTGGGCGGCGTGCACGCCGTTCAGGGTGGCAATGCGAAAGCGGTTGGCCAGCGAAAAGCCAATATCATCACCGCGCAGAAAGTAGGGAAACGGCCAGACGCGCACGTGCGCCCGCGCGAAAGCAAAGAACCACCACCCGCCATAAAGGGCGGATTGTCGCTGCCACGCGGACTGCGCGGTCTGCCGCTCCAGCTCGGCCAAGGCATCCACATCATCGCGCGCGACATCGCGGAATAGCCCGTTGCAAAAGCGGTCGAACACCGCGCCGTTTTCCCAAATCCGGTCTGGCCGCTGGCGCGTTGTCATCGCGCCCGCGACCGCGATGTCGGCCCCTGTCGCCAGCGACAGAAAAGCATGAGTTCGGTGCAATGCCTCAGCCGAAATGCCGGCGTCATCATCGGTGAAAAGGCAGTGGCTGGCGCCCTGCGACGCGGAAAGCGCGCGGGCAAAGCCCCCTGCCCCACCAAGGTTCGGCTGGCGGATGACCTGAAGCCCCTCGAACGGACAGATCCCCTCGCTTAGTCCCTGATCCACAACAATGACGCGACAAAACCGCCCCAAAGGGAACCGGCACATATAGTCGACGATCACTTCCAGCTTGGTCGCAAGGCCGCGCCCCGCCCCGTAGGCCGGAATACAGATGGCCAGATCGGCAACCTGCGCAGGCTGCGCGCCCAGCAAGGTGCAACCCATCACGCGCAAATCACCCTGCGCGCGCACCGCAATTTGCAGCACGTCGCCGATGGGCAGGGTCAGCGCCTGCCCTGCTATCCCGTGGATCACAGGCAGCGCCACCGCGCCACCGGCCCGCAGCGCGGTAAGGTGCAGACTGTATCGCCCCCGCCCGATCAGTTGAAAACGAAGGGACCCCGCCGTCGTCAGCGTCGACCATTTCAGCGTATTGACCAGATCCCCCCATGTGTCGGAGAAATCTACCGGTTGCCCGTCGCCATATATACGCGCTGCCACAGAAAAATGCTGCAGAACAAAATCTTGCGCGTCCAGATTAGCCCCCGCCATAAACACTATGGCGCGCAGCATAAGGCCCAGCTTATTTCAGCTTTCCTAAGATCCGAACATCAATCAGGGGGGATGTGGTAGCGGAGGAGGGACTCGAACCCCCGACACGCGGATTATGATTCCGCTGCTCTAACCGACTGAGCTACTCCGCCAAACGTGAGGCGGATTTAGGGCAAGGCGCAACGCCCGTCAACAGCGAATTCCTGTGACCAAGCGGAAGCCGGGCGGGTCAATCCAGATCACGTCCGCCGTTTGCACGCAAAACCTCGCGGTGGACCAGTTTGCGAACGTTGCGGGTGATCCGCTCGCCCAACTCGCCCTGCAGCTCGGCGCGCAGAACCTCGGCGACCAACTGGCGCAAAGCAGCATCATCCGGCAGCGTGGGCGCCACGGGGGCCTGATGCGCGGGGCGGTCGGCGGCGGCATCCTCGCCGGCGCCAAATTGCGGGGCGCGGCCGTGAAACGGCACGTTCACCGGCGCATCCACCGGCGCGTCGACCCGCAGCGACGGGGTCAGCAGCAACGGCGCTGTCACCCCTGCCCCTGCATCCGCCGCTGCATCATCCAACGCGCCGTCGACCAGCTTACGAATCGCGGCCAGAATATCGTTACTTTGATTCGGGCGGATTTCGGGCATGAGCGTCCTGTCTGGTTATGCGGGCACGGCAAAAGCGCCCTAAGTCATTCACGTCCGATCGCTTGCAGCACACGGTCCAGCGCGCGGCCCTGCGCCGAGACCAGCCCCGGTGCGTCGTCCACCAGGTTGTAGTAGGCGGTCGGATCATAGATCTGCACATTCAACCCCAGATTCTCGGCCGTCAACAGCCCCATCGAGGAGAGGACCGAGTAGCCTGCCGTAATCTCGTTATACTGCGCGGAAATCTGGCTGGCGCGGGCGTCCAGCAAGGTCTGTTCGGCATCCAGTACGTCAACGGTCGTCGCGGCACCAAGGCTCGCTTCCTCGCGCGTGCCGTCAAAGGCAAGCTGCGCGGCGGTGACCATGCTGGCGTATGATTCGCGCGAGACGCGCGCAACTTCGCGCAGCGAATAGGCGTTCGCGACCGACTGGCTGACCGAATCCGATGCCGTCAGCAGGGCCGCCCGCGACGCATCGCGATTGGCCATCACCTGACGCATCTGGCTGGCCAGCGCGCCGCCTTGATAAATCGGGCCGCTGATGCCGATGCCGACTGTCAGCGAGTCGCTGTTCGATCCTGCCTGCGCTATACCAGTCTGACTATCGGTGATGTAATGTGTGCGGCCCAGATTAGCCGTACCCGACACAGTCGGGATGGTGGCGGTACGTGCGCGTTCGACATTAATGTCGGCGGCAGCGGCTGTGTGGCGGGCCTGCACAATCGCGGGGTGGCGCTGCAGCGCGATGGCGCGCGCTTCCTCCAACGATTGGGTGATGCGGGCGGGCGTCGCGGCCGCCAGCGCGCCCGGCAAGCGGCCGGTAGCTACGCGGTATTCCTCGCGGGCGCGGGTCAGGTTGCCTTGTTCCGAGACCAATGTCGCGCGCGCAGTCGCCAGGGCAGCCTCGGCTTGGGCCACGCTGGTGCGCGTGATCTGCCCCACCTCGTATTGGTCTTGCGCAGCGCGAAGTTCTTCCGAAATCACGCGCACGTTGTTTTCGCGCAGGCTGACGAATTCCTGATACAGCTTCACGTTCATATAGGCGTTCACGACGCGCAGCAGCACTTGTTGTTCGATCGCCAGCAAGTTCGCGCGGGTGCCTAGCACGCTTTCCTTGGCCGCATCCACGCCCATCCGGCCGCGACCGCCATCGTACAAGGTCAGGCTGGCCGTGATTCCCAAGGTGGCTGTCGTGAACGGGCTGTCCGTCAACGTCGCGTTCGGGAACGTCGAGGAAATGTTCGCGCTCCAATTCAAAATCGGGCGCAGAGCCGCGATCGATTGGGCCACCCCTTCGTCCGCCGCGCGCAGCAGGGCGCGATTTTGCGTCAACAAGCCACTGGATTCATAGGCCCAAGCCATCGCATCGGCCAATGTCTCGGCATGTGCTGCGGGGGCGGCAACCCCCATCGAGACGACGACCCCCACGACAATGCTGCGCAGCTTATTGATCATATTATCCTACCGTTTCCTCGATACCCTGAAAATTACAGGGCGAATTCACTTGAAGTTGCAAAGCCCGGCAGCACCGGCAGCATAGCAGTAAAGGCAAGACGCCAGTAAATCTGCCCGCCCTGTTGCGTTCCGACACGCACCTGCCCCAGACCACCTTGCACAAAGACCGCACAAATCCGGCCTCCTTCGGCCAGCTGTGCCGAAAGCGCGACGGGCACAGCGTTGACGCCGCCTTCCACCAAAATAACGTCGAACGGCGCGTTTTCCGGCGCACCTTCGGCCAGTTTACCCTGCAAAACGCGGGCATTCGGGGCGTGATCGGCCAGCGCCTGCTGAGCAGCGGCGGCCAAATGCGGCAGTTCTTCCAACGCGACCACAGATTGGGCAAGCCGTGCAATCAAGGCCGCGCCATAGCCCAAGCCCGCGCCCACCACCAGCACCCGATCATCTTGCGATACGGCCAACGCATCGACCATCTTGGCCAAGGTGCGCGGCTCGGGCATGGCGCGCCCCGGGGCAATGGCCAGATCGGCCCCGCTATAGGCGACCTCGCGCAGCGCAGCGGGCACGAATTCCTCGCGCGGCAAGTCTAGCATTGCGGCAATCACAGGATAGGCGGTCACATCGGACGGCCTGACTTGGCGATCGACCATTGTAATACGCAGTTGCGCAAGGTCGTTTTGGGCAGCGTGGGGCGCAAGAGACGACGACATCATGACCGGCATGGCTTTCTCTGGGGCGGCCCCGCGCTGCCGCGATGGCCGTTGGTGATTGGCTGAACGATCCGCCTGCTTCGTTTCATCCCGCAGCGCAGCCATCAAAACAAATCGGCCGCGCCTTGGGGGCTTGCCAAATTAATTACACATCCCTCGTGCTGCGACAACGAAAACCACCGCAATCATCGCGGGGGCTTTTGCGCTGGGGTTGCATCGGGCCGTTGCATCGGGCCCCGAAAAGCCTAAATCCAGCACAAGACCCGCAAAGATTGCCCCGAAAGGCTTATGATGATCCGCTACACGCTGCGATGCGATGCCGACCACCAGTTCGACAGCTGGTTCCAATCGGCCGCCGCATTCGATTCGCTGCAGGGCGCAGGGCACATCAACTGCGCGGTCTGCGGCAGTTCCGCCGTAACCAAAGCGCTGATGGCCCCGCAAATCAGCCGCAGCGCCGCGCCCGCCCCAGATGCCGACAGCAACGTCGACCCTGCCCTTCAGGCCCTGCGACGCGCGGTCGAGGAACAGTCGGATTACGTCGGAATGTCCTTCGCCGCCGAGGCCCGCCGCATGCATGACGGCGACGCCCCCACCCGCCCCATCCACGGCGAAGCCAAGCTGGAAGACGCTCGCGCCCTGCTGGAGGATGGCATTCCCGTCCTTCCGCTGCCCTTCATCCCCGCCCGCAAAACAAATTGATGCGCGGATTCGCACGAAAATTGCTCATTGCGGTTACCATTCAGCCGTTTTAAGAACCCTGCGAACTTTCCTGAGGGGAACATCATGCCCATCTTGGTGATGAAATTTGGCGGCACATCGGTCGCAAATATTGACCGCATCCAGCGCGCGGCGCGCCGAGTCTCGGCCGAAGTTGCAAAGGGTTATGATGTCATCGTCGTCGTATCGGCCATGTCCGGCGAGACGAACAAGCTGGTCGGCTATGTCAACGACACCGCGCCCCTGTACGATGCGCGCGAATATGACGCCATTGTCTCGTCCGGTGAAAACGTGACCGCAGGCCTATTGGCGCTGCGCCTGCAGGAAATGGACGTACCCGCCCGCAGCTGGCAAGGCTGGCAGGTGCCGCTGCAAACCAATTCCGCCCACGGCGCGGCCCGGATTATGACGATCCCGACCGAGAACATCATGCGCAAGTTCGCCGAGGGCATGAAAGTGGCCGTGGTCGCAGGGTTTCAGGGCATTAGCCCCGAAGGCCGCATAACCACGCTGGGTCGCGGCGGCTCGGACACGACTGCCGTTGCTTTCGCGGCTGCATTCGATGCGGAACGCTGCGATATCTATACCGATGTGGATGGCGTCTACACGACCGACCCCCGCATTTGCAGCGACGCCCGCAAGCTCGACCGCATCACGTTCGAAGAAATGCTGGAACTGGCTTCGCAGGGGGCCAAAGTGCTGCAGACCCGCTCGGTCGAGTTGGCCATGCGCTACAAAGTGCGCCTGCGGGTGCTATCGTCATTCGAGGAACCGTCGGACACGTCAGGCACGCTGGTCTGCGACGAGGAGGAAATCATGGAAAGCAACGTCGTTTCGGGCATCGCCTTTAGCCGTGAAGAAGCCAAGATGACCCTGCAGGGCGTCGCCGACAAACCCGGCATCGCTGCCGCGATCTTCGGGCCTCTGGCGGATTCGGGCGTCAACGTCGACATGATCGTGCAGAACATCAGCGACGAAGGTCACACCGACATGACCTTCTCGTGCCCCGTCGATCAGGTGCTGCGCGCCGAAAAAGCCATCAACGACGCGCGCTTGCGTGGCGACTATACCTTTGACGAGCTGATCTGCGACAGCAACGTTGCCAAGATTTCGGTCGTTGGCATCGGCATGCGCAGCCATGCGGGCGTCGCGGCGACCATGTTCCGGGCGCTTGCCTCGGAAAGCGTCAATATCAAGGTCATCACCACCTCCGAAATCAAGATTTCGGTGCTGATTGACCGTAAATACATGGAATTGGCCGTTCAGGCCCTGCATGATGCCTTTGGGCTAGACAAAAAGGCCTGATCTTTCGGTCAGGCCAAAGGGGCGCGGGGCATATCCCCGCGTCGCTATAACAATGGTGCCTGAACAGGAAGAATCATGGCCGAGCGCGACGAAAGCGAAAGCCGCAAATTATTGGGGCGCCTGCGGGCAGCACTGGCCGAATCCTCGGCCGGCCAAGCGCGGCTTGACCGCATCGTCCGGCTGATCGCAGGCTCGATGCAGGCCGAGGTCTGCTCGATCTACCTGTTCCGCGATGCCGACACGCTGGAATTATGCGCGACCGAAGGGTTGATGCAGGGCGCCGTTCACCGCACTCGTATGCGACTGGGCGAAGGGCTGGTCGGGCGTGTCGCCCAAGCGGGCACCATCACGAACACCGCAAACGCCCCCGCCGAACCCGGTTTCCGCTACATGCCCGAGACGGGCGAGGAGCGCTATTCTTCGTTCTGCGGCGTGCCCATCCAACGGTTGGGCGAAACGCTGGGCGTGCTGGTGGTGCAAAGCAAGTCCCAACGCGAGCTGACCTCGGACGAGGTTTATGCGCTGGAAGTTGTGGCGATGGTTCTGGCTGAAATGACCGAACTCGGGGCCTTTGCCGCCGCCGATGTGACGCCCAGCCACCGCCAAGCCGTCATGATCCGCGCCGTCAGCGGGCAAGAAGGCACCGTCGCGGGCCATGTATTTCTGCACGAGCCCCGCGTCGTCGTGACCAAAGCCACGACTGACGACCCCGTGGCCGAACTGTCGCGCCTACGCGATGCGGTCGACACCCTGCGCTTTCAGATTGACGAGATGCTGAACAAGGCCCGCGGGCTAAACGGCGAACAGGCGCAGGTTCTGGAAACCTATCGCATGCTGGCCGCATCGCGCAGCTGGCTGCGGCGGATGGAGGACGACATCACCTCGGGCCATTCCGCCGAGGCCGTCGTCGAGCGCGAACAGACCGCAACCCGCAACCGCATGGCGCAGGTCGAGGATGCTTACTTGCGCGACCGCCTGCACGATCTGGACGACCTGTCGAACCGGCTGCTGCGGATTCTGACCGGCCAAGGCAAGGATACCGGTGCTAAAATGCCCATCGACCCGGTTCTGGTCGCCAAAAACATCGGCCCGGGCGAATTGCTGGAATACGGCAAGGCGATCCGCGGCATCGTCCTCGAGGAAGGCTCGGTCGGCAGCCACGCGGCCATTGTCGCGCGCGCGTGGTCGATCCCGCTGATCATTCACGCCAAGGGCGTGATGGCGGCGGCCCTGAACGGCGACCCGATTGTGGTCGACGGCGATCAGGGCATTGTCCACCTGCGCCCCGACGAGGTTGTCGAGCGCGCCTTCGGCGAGAAAATCGCCATGCAGGCTTTGGCGCAGGAACGCTATTCATCGCTGCGCGACCTGCCCGCGACCACGGCCGATGGGCAAACCATCACGCTGAATATGAACGCGGGGCTGATGGCCGATTTGCCGTCGCTGGAAAGCTCGGGTGCCGCCGGTGTGGGGCTGTTCCGCACGGAATTGCAGTTCATCATCCGCAACAAAATGCCCCAGCGCAGCGAGCTTTCCGCGCTCTATGCGCGCATCATGGATGCCGCCGCCGGCAAGCGCGTCGTGTTTCGTACGTTGGATATCGGGTCGGACAAAGTCCTGCCCTACTTGAAACCGCAGGACGAACCGAACCCCGCCATGGGGTGGCGCGCGATTCGCGTGGGGCTGGATAAGCCGGGCATTTTGCGCATGCAGTTACAGGCCCTCCTGCGCGCGGCCAATGGCCGCCCGCTCAGCATTATGTTCCCTTTCGTCGCCCACCCGTCCGAATATGACGCCGCCCGCGCCGCGCTGGACAAAGTGATCGCACGCGAGAAAATTCTGGGCCATTGCCTACCTGAATCACTGGATGTCGGCGTCATGCTAGAGACGCCGTCGCTAGCCTTTGCGCCTGCGGCGTTTTTCAAAAAGATCGACTTCCTGTCGGTGGGCGGAAACGATTTGAAGCAGTTCTTTTTCGCCGCCGACCGCGAGAACGAACGCGTCCGCCGCCGCTATGACCTGATGGACCCTGCCTACTTGGGGCTGATTGAGATGATTCTGGCCAAATGCGCCGCGGGCCACACGCCGATCACCTTCTGCGGCGAAGACGCGGGCCGCCCGCTAGAGGCGCTGGCACTGGCGGCGATGGGGTTCCGGTCGCTGTCGATGCGGCCAGCATCGATCGGGCCGGTCAAGAACATGCTGCGCCGAATCGATCTGGCCGCCGCACGCGAGCTGATCGACAGCCACCGCCACAAAGGCGAAAACCCACGGGCGGCGCTGAAAAGCTGGTTAATGGTGCAAGGCGCGCTTTAGGCTTGCGGCAGGGCCATGTCGGGCGACCATTTGCTGACCTGCCCCGCAACACCGCCCCACGCCCCGGGGTAAAGGGCCAGCCCCAGCACGCGGTCGGGGTTGGTCGGGGGCGGCATGACGACATCGGCCAGCTTTGAAAAGCCGAAGCGGCTGTAATAGGGCGCATCGCCCACCAGCATCACCCGTTCCCAGCCCAACGCGCGCGCACCGCCAAGGGTTTGATAGATCAGCAGCCCGCCCAAGCCTTCGCCTTGGTGCGTCGGGTGCACGGCAACCGGCCCCAGCAGCAATGCGCGAAAACAGTGGCTATCATCGCCCTCGGGGCAGATGCGCACGGGCCAGTGGCGAATCGCCCCTGCAATAACGCCCTGATCATCGCGCGCGACCAGACACAGGCCTTTCACAGGTCGGACATCGTCACGCAATCGATACGAGGAAAGCGCATCGCGGCCGGGCGCGAAACAAAGGTCATAAAGGGATTCGACCTCCCACCAGTCATCGGGGGTTTCCTGTGAAATCGTGAACATTGGCCGCTGATTGTCCCCTTATCCCAAATGCCGAAAACAGATGTAAATCCGTTGGCTTGATGCGCGCCCGCCCCTATCATGCACAGCCGTCGGGGCAAATACAAAATTGGGAAAACATACATGTTCTACACACCTGAGGCAGGCCACGGCCTGCCCCACAACCCGATGACCGCACTGGTCGCCCCCCGCCCCATCGGCTGGATCGCAACGCGGGGGCGAAACGGGCAGGATAATCTGGCGCCCTATTCGTATTTCAACCTTGTGGCCGCGAACCCCGCGCAGGTCATGTTCGCATCGACGGCGCAAAAGCCCGACCGTGGCGACACCAAGGACACCTTGGGCAATATCCGCGAGACACATGTCTTTTGCGTGAATATCGTCCCCTATGCGCTGATCGACGCGATGAACATGTCAGCCGCCCCCCTACCGCGCGAGGTGGATGAGTTTGACCGGGCGGGGCTGACCAAAGCCAGCTGCGAAACCATCGATTGCGCGCGCGTCGCGCAGGCGGCCGCCAGTCTAGAATGCCGCATGACGCAGGTCATCCCGTTGGAAGGAAACAGCAATTTTCTGGTGCTTGGTCGTGTGACGGGAGTGCATATCGACGACGCTTGCCTGCGCGACGGCCTGTTCGACCCTGCCTTGTTCGGTCAGGTCACACGCCTTGGCTATCAAGACTACGCAGTCATCCGCGAGACGTTTACACTGGCGCGCCCCAAATAGGCGCGCCAGTGAAAGATATCAGATCATCCGCGCGCGGCGACGGGCGCGGATCAGGCCGATCAACAACAGCAGCACGGCCACGGCGACAATCCCGCCCAGCGCCAGCAGATAGGGCATCGCGCGCAACAGCAGCGGCTTTTCACCGCCCGCCTGCAGCAGTTCGACATAATCGGCCGTCACGTGCAGCGCAGGGTTGCCAAAGCTTTCCAGCACATAGTTCGCGACATCGGCAATCTGCTGGCTATCCCACGAGCCCGCATAAGCGGGCATGAAGAAATAGTCGTCCTCGGTCTCGCGCTGCAGGCCGGTCGAGATCACCATGACCAGATTCGACGCGGTCATGCCGCTGGTTGCCGCGTTGTTGATCAACGAGGGGTAGTAGAAATCATCCGTGCCGCGCCCATCTGCGCCGTGGCAGTTGGCGCAGCTGGCCATGAACAGCTCCTCGCCCTGCGAGGGGGTGACCGTGGGGATCGCACCGGCGCTGCCGTCTTCGTTCAGCAGGGCCCGCGTATCGGGGTCGCGCAGCGCGAAGCTGGGTCGGATCTGGCCGGGGGTGCGGGTCGGCGGCACCGTGCGCAGAAAGTCGACAATCGCCTGCAGGTCGTCGTCGTTCAGGTATTGCAGCGAATAGCTGACGGCTTCGGCCATCGGGCCTGCCGCCTGCGCCTTGCCGTGGGCATGGCCGACGCTCAGATATTGCTTGATCTCGTCATCGCTCCAGCCGCCCAGACCGCTGATCGGGTCGGATGTCAGGTTAGGGGCCTCCCAACCGCCGACATTGCCGCCCTGTAGGAACTGGCTGGTGTCTTCGGCCAACAGCACGTTGCGCGGGGTGTGGCAGGTGTTGCAGTGCGCCAGCGCCTTGACCAGATATTCGCCGCGATCTGCCGCGCCGGGGGCCACATCGGCGGCCTCGAACGGGGCGCTGCGTGCAAACAGCAGGTTCCAGCCCATCATCACATAGCGAATATTGAACGGGAACGAGAGTTGCGTCGTCGCCTCGGGGGCGGCATCTACAGGCTCGATCTCGGTCATGATAAAGGCGTACAGCGCGCTGATATCATCATCGGTGATCTGCGCGTAATCCGAATAGGGCATGCCCGGATACAGGAAATGCATCCCCGGCGCGACGCCCTTGCGCACGGCGCGGCTGAACTGCTCCAGCGTCCAGTCACCGATACCGAATTCCTTCGACGGTGTGATGTTCGTCGACACCATCGCGCCCATCGGCGATTCAAGGATGTACCCGCCGGCCCATTCCACACCTTCTTCGTGGTTGGTGTGGCACGCTGCGCAGTCGGCGGCGATAGCAACATAACGGCCACGTTCGACCAAGGCAGGGTCAAAGTCCTGCGCCATCGCCCCCCACGGGGCCAGCGCAATTGCCGCGACAGCGGGCAGTGCAAGGCGGTTCATCCTGCAACTCCTTGGGAAAATCGATTTACTGCGATGAAATAGGCATGAACATTCCGACCCCGTAAGACAGCGAACCTCGCATCCGCGCCCGAAGTCCGCGGCCCTGCACGATGCACGATCTCCACTTCAGTCACGACCACGCGTAGCTCCGTTGCGGCGTCTTGGTCTGCATACCGCTTCAAAATTGCGAAACAGTTGAAGAGTTCCCTTCCCGCTTAACCAGTTTCACGACGAATGTGAACACCCCAGCAGAATCTGGGGGCGGCGCATCCGTTCACATATTTGCCTGTTGTCATTTCTGATACGCTTGCGCATACCTGCTGGCGCATAACGGGGGTCGTCTTGTCCTTATCGCGCCGCAGCTTGGTTACCGAGTTTGGAACAGCCTTGGCTGTCCTAACGCTGTGGCTGTTGGCGATTGTGTCGCCGCTGCACCAAGTGTCGGCTTTCGCCCACGAAGCGGGGATCAGCACGGTCTGGACGATTTGCGAAGTGCCGCAGGAACATGGCAGTTCGTCGCACGACCCCGTGATGATGGCCTGCCCGATGCACGGCATGGGCAAGGGGCACACGGCGCTGCTGCTGCCCGTCTTTGCAGGCCTGCACCTTTACACCACCACTTTCACAATTCTGACGACCCGCCTTTACGAGGCGCGGCTGTGGGCGCGTATCCAGCCCCACCCAGTCCAGCCAAGGGCACCGCCGGGTCTGGTCTGAATCTGCCATCGCCCCTGCCTGCGCATGCGCGCTGCGGGGATGGCATGGCACCGCAGACCGTCTCACAGAATCCGCCCTTTTGGGGCACATCGTTTCCTACAAGGATGATGCAAATATGCGTCAACTAATCTTATCCGCCCGCCGCATGGCGCTTGGCCTGGGGCTGGCCATGGCTGCAACGTTGCCCGCCGCCGCGCATGAATTCGAACTGGGGTCTATCCAAATCATCCACCCCTCGGTGCCAGCAACGCCGCCCAATGCCACCGCCGCGCCCCTTTACATGGCGCTGGCGAACAACGACCATCACGCCGACCGCCTGCTGTCGGTCGAGACCCCCTATGGCCCCGTGCGCTTTCGCCGACCCGTTCCGCAAGACGATGGTAGCCTGAGGTTCGAGGATATGGAGTGGATCGACATTCCGGCCGAAACCATCGTGATCCTGGCCTCGGGCACGGTCCACGGGGTGATCGACGGCGTACCGCCGCTGACACAGGGGCAGGAAATCCCCGTGAAAATGACCTTCGAAACACGCGGCACGACCGAGATGCACCTGCAGGTCGACCCCGTCGCCCCGCTGGACGGCGCAGACGGCGCGGTCGCCAGCCCCAGCCATCAGGCGGGTGATGTTTTGCAAATTGGCGCCGCGCTGCGCACCGCATTGGCCCCGCAAAACGCCACCGTCATGCCAATTGTGATGAACGGCGACTTTGCCATCGCGGGCTGGACGACCGATGACGTCAGCGAAAACGGCGCTGCTCGCGCCTTGCTGCGCCGCGAAGGTGGCCAGTGGGGGGTGCAGATGTTTGCAGACGATAGCCTGCTGCAGCCCGCCACACTGGTTTCGGCCGGCCTGTCCGACACCGATGCCCAGCAATTGATTTCCGATGTTGCCACCTACGAGGCGATGATCGCCCCCGAAACCGTCGCCCGATTCAACGCCTTTCCCGGCACACGCCCTGTCGCCATCACATCCGAGGAAACCAAATGAAACGCACCCTTGCCACCATCTCACTGGCACTCGGCATCGCACTATCGACCGGCGTCGCGATGGCACAAACACCTGCGGGCGGCACAGTCGTGACCGCCGGCTCGATCGAGATCTCGGGCCGCTTTGCCCGCGCGTCGCTGCCCAACGCGCCCGTCGGCGGAGCCTATATGACCATCACGAACACCGGGCCCAACGATGATCGTTTGCTCGGCGTGACAACCGCCGCAGGCGTCGTTGACCTGCACGAGATGTCGATGTCGAACGGCGCGATGAGCATGCAGATGCTGCACGACGGAATCGTCATTCCTGCAGGAGAGACGATCGTGCTGGCCCCCAGCGGGCTGCACATGATGATCTCGCCCCTCGCCGCGCCGCTGGAACAGGGCGAAACCTTGGACATGGTTGCCACATTCGAACATGCAGGCGACGTCCCCTTGACCTTCGACATTCTGGCGCTAAACGCGCGTTCTTATCCCGAGGCTGAGCAGACAAAATGACAAAAAAGCAAAAGAACCCTGCGCCTTCTGGTAGCAACAAAACCCTGCGCAATGTCCGCATCGCCATCTGGGCGCTGGCTTTGGTTGCAGGCGCAGGTGCCGTGTGGATGGTGACCCAGCAGCAGCAGACGCAATCGATGCAGACCGCTTATTCCGACATCGGGCAGGGCGATTACAATCTGGTCACCACCACGGGCGAGCCCTTCACCGCCGCATCGCTGCGGGGGCAACCTTCGCTGGTGTTCTTCGGCTTCACCCACTGCCCTGACGTTTGCCCCACGACGCTGGGCGACATCACCTTGTGGAAGGACGAATTGGGCAACGCGGCGAAGGACCTGAAGGTCGTCTTCATCACCGTCGACCCCGAACGCGACACCCCCGAACTGCTGCACGACTACGTCAGCTGGGTGCCAGATTCCGTCGGCGTCACCGGCACACCGGACGAGGTGGCGAAAGCCGTATCGGCCTTCCGCATCTACGCCAGCAAAGTACCGCTGGAAAATGGCGATTACACTATGAACCACGCCGCATACGTCATGTTGTTCGACGAAAACGGCCAGTTCAACCAGATCTTCAGCTATCAAGAAGACATCGACCGCGTGACCCAAAAGTTGCGCGACTTCCTGTAACTCGGTCAGGGGGCCAACGCTGGCCCCCTACCCTTTTGGCGGCAGACGCGGCATCGTGGCGATGGCCGCAGGCAATGCCTCCAGCGGGGTGGCCTTGGCAAAATACCACCCTTGGAGATAGTCGCAGCGCAGCGCACGCAGCAAATCAACCTGCTCGCGCGTTTCAACCCCCTCGGCGGTCACGACCTTGCCCATCGAATGGGCAATGTCGATGACCCCGCGCACGATGGCTAGATCCTCGACGCTATTGGTTAGGTTGGAAATAAAGCTGCGGTCGATCTTGATGCGGTCGATAGGCATGCGGCGCAGGTGCGTCAGCGACGCAAATCCGGTGCCGAAATCATCCAGCGCGATTTCCACCCCCGCCGCGTGCAACTGCGACAGCCGCACAGCAAGATGCTGGAAGTCGCGCCCCAGAAAGACGCCCTCGGTCACCTCGACGCAGAATTTCGACGGCGGAATGCCCGTCTCGCGCGAAAGCGCGAAGAACCGGTCGACAAACGCATCCGATCGGAAGTCGGCGTTGGTGATGTTTATGGCAAGACGCCGGACGGGAATATTCATATCCAGCATCATGCGCATATCGTAAAACGCCTGATCGACCACGAACATCCCGATGGCGGCCTGCAATCCTGGGTCATCCAGATCGGTCAGAAAGGCTGCGGGCGTAATCAGCTTTTGTTCGGGATGATTCCAGCGCAGCAATCCCTCAAGCGAGAATGTCCCCGGAGTCGCGAGGGGCACGATGGGCTGATAAAACAGCCTGAATTGCCCGCGATCCAAGCCCACCTCGACCGCGTGCAGCAACTCGCTTTTACGCTCGGCAATCTCGCGCAGGCGCGGGATGAAGAACTGCGCCTGATCACGGCCCAACGCCTTGGAATGATACAGCGCCATATCCGCCGCCTTGAACAATTCATCCAGCGAGCCCGCCTGTTCGGGGAAGCTGGCCACCCCTATACTTGCGGTGCACCGGCGGATAGAAGCCCCCAACGGCACAGGTTCGCGCAAGCTGGCAAGGGCGCGACCGACGAATTCCAAAACGCAATTCTGCCCCATATTCGTCATGACGATGCCGAATTCGTCGCCACCCAGCCGCGCCACGAACACGTCGGGCCCAACCAGCGCCCCCAAGCGTTCGCTGAACAATTTCAGCAGGGTATCGCCCATGTCATGGCCGAACGTGTCGTTGATTTCCTTGAAGGTGTCGATGTCCAGCAACGCCAGATGCACCGGACCTATGGCTTGGCCATCGGCGCCGCGATGCGGCGGCAGAACGCTTTCCAGATACTCCTGAAAGCTGCGCCGGTTCGGGATGCCCGTCAGCGCATCGACGCTGACAATGCGCCGCAGTAACTCCTCGGCAGCATGGCGCGACGAAATATCAAATCGGATCGCCGTGTAACTGTCGACTTTTCCCACCGCGTTCACATGCGGCACAATGGTGGTGTCGACCCAGTAATGCCTCCCATCCTTACGGCGATTGCAGATCTCGCCATGCCAGACCTCGCCCCCGGCGATGCGGCGGTACATGCTGCGGAAAAAGTTGGTGTCGTGCGTGCCTGAATTGAGGATGCGGTGGTTCGCACCGATCAATTCGTCGCGTGAATATCCGCTGATCTCACAAAACTTGCTGTTCACGAAGGTGATCGTGCCACGCACATCTGTCATAGCCACGATGGCGGCGCTATCCAGCGCGTAACGGATAAACTCCATCTCGGACGGGAAAGGCGCTAGCCCCGATCGCTGGGCTCGTATGTCGCGCACGTCGGCGACGGGCGCGGCGTTTTGATCGTGCTTCACACTTATCGGCATCGAACCCACCCCGGGCCTGCGTTGAACATCTAACACCCCATAATAACAGACGATGGGCTGAACCGGTCGTTAACGCGGCCACATTCTTCTGGATAATTGTAAACGTTTTGACCGCGCCGGCGCGATTATGTTAGCGCCAGCGCTGCACAATCAAGGTCAATGCAACGCAATCGCGCAGTTTTGCACCGGCGCGATACTGCTTTATGCATAAGAATGATAAGGTTTTGCTGATAGAAACGCTGATCCAATCTGCGTTTTAGTGGTGAGCCGTGTTGGTTTCGAACCAACGACCTAGTGATTAAGAGTCACTTGCTCTACCAGCTGAGCTAACGGCCCACTAAGGGTCTATTAAAAAGTGGCGCCTACAACGTCAATCGAAAACCGTAACCCCACGCTGCGACGTGGCGGCACAGGGTGCGGCTGCACGATTACCGCCATAGCGCATCCCTGCCCCCTTGGCCTTTGGCCGCCCAGCACCATATGATCAGCAGGGCCGCCGCATTGGACGAAGCAGGGACATACGATGGAATTGACGACGAACGACTACATTATCAACGGAACCGACGCCGGCTTCATGGAGGACGTGATCGCGACCTCGCAGCAGGTGCCGGTGATCGTGGATTTCTGGGCGACGTGGTGCGGCCCGTGCAAAACGCTGGGCCCGGCGCTGGAAGCTGCGGTGACCAAAGCGAACGGCAAGGTGCGTCTGGTCAAGATCGACGTCGACAAGCAGCCGCAGTTCGCAGCGCAGTTGCGCGTGCAATCCATCCCGACGGTTTATGCCTTCTGGCAGGGGCAGCCGGTTGACGGCTTCCAAGGCGCGGTGCCCCCCTCGCAGGTGCAGGAATTCGTCGACAAGCTGGCCGCGCTGGTGGGCGATGACGGCCTCAGCGCCGCGCTGGACGCTGCCGACGAAATGCTGGACCAAGGCGCGGCCGCAGACGCCGCCGAAATTTATGCCGCCGTCCTGCAAGAGGAACCCGAAAACGCCCGCGCCTATGCCGGCCTGATCAAAACCCATCTGGCCGCCGACGATTTGGATGCCGCCGAGGCCGCGCTGAACGGCGCCCCCGCCGCGATCGCGACCGCCCCCGAGATCGAGGCCCTGCGCGCCCGCATTGATCTGGCCCGCCAAGCCGCCAGCGCCGGCCCTGTGGACGAGCTGCGCACCGCCGTGGCTGCCGACCCTGCGAACCTGCAGGCCTTGTTCGATCTGGCCACCGCCCTGCATGCCGCAGGTGACGTGCAAGGGGCCGTCGATGCCCTGCTGGACCTGTTCCGCAAGGACCGCAACTGGAATGACGAAGCCGCCAAAACGCAGCTTTTCACCATTTTCGAGGCCCTGCCCGCGAAAGACCCCATTGCACTGGCTGGGCGGCGTCGCCTGTCGTCGCTGATCTTCGCCTGATGGCGACCGCGTCCCCAGACAGGCTGCCCGCGCAGCTACCGGGGCGCATCCCCCTGTTCCCGCTGGCGGGCGCGTTGCTGTTGCCGCGCGCCCATCTGCCCCTGCACATCTTCGAACCCCGCTATCTGGCGATGTTCGAGGAGGCGCTGATGACCGAATCGCGTCTCATCGGCATGGTTCAACCGCTGCACGCCCATGACGGCGCACGTCTGCACCGCATTGGCTGCGCGGGCCGCATCGTCGGCTTTGGCGAACGGCCCGACGGACGGCTGGACGTGACGCTGGCAGGCATTTCGCGCTTTCGGCTGCTGTCCGAACCGCTGACCGCCACCCCGTGGCGGCAGGGCGAGGTCGGCTGGGACGATTTTGCAACCGACCGCAACCGCGCCCCCGAAACTGACCCGCACCTGGACCGTGCGGCGCTTTTCGCGCTGCTTGCCCGCTTCTCGCAGGCGCGGGGGCAGCAGCACGACTGGCAAAGCCTGCGCCCCCTGCCCGACGAGGCGCTGATAAACATGCTGTCCATCGTCGCCCCCCTATCCCCCGCCGACCGCCAAGCCCTGCTAGAGGCGCCGGATCTGAGCCTGCGCCGTGAAACCCTGTGCGCGCTGCTGGAATTTGCCCTGCAGCGCCCCGCCGACGGCGACCCTGATGATTCCGAGGTAATGCAATGACCCAAGACACCACGCCTAAACCCACACAACCCACCCCGCGCCTGTTCGACCCCCGCATGCTCGAGGCGCTGGTCTGTCCGCAAACGCAAGGCCCGCTCAGCTATGACAAAGACCGCGGCGAGCTGATCTCGCGCGCGGCGGGGCTGGCCTTCCCCATTCGCGACGGCATCCCCGTGATGCTGGTGGACGAAGCCCGCAAACTGGACTAGGCCACCAGTATAACCGCAACAATCGCGATCGCTGCGAAAACCACCGCCAACCGAAAGGACCCGCCATGACGCAAAAGCCCGTCGAAGACATGACCTTCGAGGAAGCGCTGGCCGAGCTGGAGCAGATCGTCGCGCAGCTGGAACGCGGCGATGTCCCGCTAGAGGAATCGATTGCCCGCTATCAGCGCGGGGCCGATTTGCGTGCCCGCTGCGCCAAAAAGCTGGAAGAGGCCCAAGAAAAAATCGCCCGCATCACGCTGGGCGAAAATGGCCAAGCCGCAGGCCTGCAGCCGTTCGAGGCCTGATGCACATGCAAGGCCCGCCGCTGGCCGCGCGCATGGCGCAGGCGACTGCCGACATTCAGGCCCATATCGCCCAGCACGTCGCCCCCCACACTGGTGATGTGGCCGCTGCGATGGTGTATGCCTGCACCGGCGGCAAGGGTCTGCGCGGCTTTCTGGTGCTGGAATCGGCCCGCCTGCACGGCATCGCCCGCGCCGACGCCCTGCCCGTCGCCGCCGCGATCGAGGCGCTGCACGCCTATTCGCTGGTGCATGACGACATGCCCGCGATGGACAACGACGACCTGCGCCGGGGCCGCCCCACCGTCCACCGCAAGTGGTCCGAGGCGACCGCGCTGCTGACAGGCGACGCGCTGCAGTCGCTGGCCTTTGAATTAATCGCGACCGCCCCCCTGACCGCCGCCGCGCGCATCGCCCTGCTGGCGGCGCTGGCCAAAGGCGCCGGCATCGCGGGGATGGTTGGCGGCCAAGAAATGGACATCGCCGCCGAAACCGCGCAGTCCCCGCTGGATCTGGCGCAAATCACCGCGCTGCAACGCGGAAAAACCGGCGCGCTGCTGACATGGTCGGCCAGCGCAGGCGCGTTGATGGCCGAGGTCGACCCCGCCGCACTGATCGCCTATGGCGATGCGCTCGGCCTCGCCTTCCAGATCGTCGACGACATTCTGGATGTGACCGGCGATGCGGCGCTGGTGGGCAAAGCCCTGCGCAAAGATGCCGTCGCGGGCAAGGCCACCTTTGTCTCGCTGCTGGGCTTGGACGGGGCGAAGGCCCGCGCGCAAGATCTGCTGCATACCGCCGAAGCCGCCCTCGCCCCTTATGGCGATACCGCTATCACATTGCGCGAGACCGCGCAGTTTGTCATTACGCGACAAAACTGAACCAGACGCCACGGACAGGCACAGCTACAGGTCAGGCCATGACGCACACACGCCCCGCTACCCCGCTTCTTGATCAAATCCACAGCCCGGTTGACCTGAAACCGCTGTCGGATGCGCAACTGCGGCAGGTCGCGGCAGAACTGCGGGCCGAGACGATCTCGGCCGTCAGCGAAACGGGCGGGCATCTGGGGGCTGGCCTTGGCGTGGTCGAACTGACGGTTGCCCTGCACGCAGTGTTCGACGCCCCGCGCGACAAGATTATCTGGGACGTCAGCCACCAATCCTATCCGCACAAGATTTTGACGGGGCGGCGTGACCGTATCCGCACGCTGCGCCAGAAAGATGGGCTGTCAGGGTTCACCAAACGCAGCGAATCGCCCTACGATCCGTTCGGCGCGGCCCATAGCTCGACATCTATTTCCGCAGCACTCGGCTTTGCCGTCGCGCGCGATCTGGGCGGCGCCACGCCCGAAGGTGCGATTGGCGACACCGTCGCCATCATCGGCGATGGCTCGATGAGCGCGGGCATGGCGTTCGAGGCGATGAACAACGCCGGCGCGCTGAAAAAGCGCCTGTTCGTGGTGCTGAACGATAACGAGATGTCGATTGCCCCGCCGGTCGGCGCGCTCTCCAGCTACCTCTCGCGCCTTTATGCAGGGGCACCGTTTCAGGAATTGAAGGCGGCGGCCAAGGGCGCGGTGAACCTGCTGCCCGAACCGCTGCGCGAAGGCGCCAAGCGCGCCAAGGAAATGCTCAAGCACATGACCGTCGGCGGCACGCTGTTTGAAGAGCTGGGGTTTTCCTATGTCGGCCCCATCGATGGTCACGACATGGACCAGCTGCTGGCCGTGCTGCGCACCGTGCACGACCGCGCAACCGGCCCCGTGCTGATCCACGCGATCACCCAAAAAGGCAAAGGCTACGCCCCCGCCGAGGCCGCCCGCGACAAAGGCCACGGGGTGGGCAAGTTCGATGTGCTGACGGGGGAACAGGCCAAGGTCAAATCGAACGCGCCCAGCTATACATCTGTCTTTGCCAACGCGCTGATCCAGCAGGCCGAAAAAGACAGCCGCATCGTCGCGATCACCGCCGCCATGCCCGATGGCACGGGGCTGGACAAATTCATGTCGCGCTTCGCCGACCGCTGCTTTGATGTCGGCATTGCCGAACAGCACGCCGTCACGTTTGCAGCAGGCCTTGCTGCGGGCGGCATGAAACCGTTTTGTGCGCTTTATTCCACATTCTTGCAGCGCGGCTACGATCAGGTCGTGCATGATGTGGCCATTCAGCGCCTGCCGGTGCGATTTGCGATTGACCGCGCCGGGCTGGTGGGTGCCGATGGCGCGACCCACGCAGGCGCGTTCGACATCGGTTTTATGGCCAACCTGCCGGGCATGGTCGTCATGGCCGCCGCTGACGAGGCCGAGCTGGTGCGCATGGTCGCCACCGCCGCCCATCACGACGAGGGCCCGATTGCATTCCGCTTTCCACGCGGCGAAGGGGTCGGGGTCGATATTCCCGCCGATGCGCAGCCGCTGGAAATCGGCAAGGGCCGCATCGTCCGAACAGGCGCGAAGGTCGCGATCCTGTCCTTTGGCACCCGCCTGTCCGAAGCGCTGGTCGCCGCAGACCTGCTAGAGGCGCGCGGCATTGCCCCGACTGTCGCCGATGCCCGCTTTGCTAAACCGCTTGACCGTGACATGATCTTGCAACTGGCCGCCACGCACGAGGCGCTAATCACCATCGAAGAAGGCGCGATTGGCGGCTTTGGCAGCCACGTCGCGCAGCTATTGGCGATGGAGGGCGTCTTCGACAACGGCCTGCGGTTCCGCTCGATGGTCTTGCCTGATACGTTCATCGACCAGTCCAGCCCCCGCGACATGTACGACACCGCGCATCTGAATGCCGCAGATATAGCCGATATGGCACTGTCTGCACTGGGTGTCGCGCTGCTGGAACGCCGCGCCTGATCGAATATTGATCGCTCGGGCGATTTTCACTTGCAGCGGGGGGGCGATTGCTGGATCAACCGCCTAAGTCAGGTCATAGCACCTGCCCTATCCCTCCCTACTGCCCAAGAGGATCGCCTTGAGCGCTACAATTGTGGCCGGACGCAAAGTTCCGGTCGGTATCATCATCTTTGCCCTGGCGATGGGCGGATTTTCAATCGGCACCGCAGAATTCGCCGCCATGAGCCTGCTGCCCTATTACTCGGCCACCTTCGGCGTGACCGAGGCCGATGCGTCACACGCCATCAGCGCCTATGCGCTGGGGGTTGTCGTCGGCGCCCCGCTGCTGGCTGTTTTCGGGGCGCGGATGTCGCGCCGGTGGCTGTTGGTGGGGTTAATGGCGTTTTATGCTCTGGCCAACCTGATGGCCGCGCTGGCGCCTAGCTACCCGCTGATGATCATCGCGCGGTTCTTTGCAGGCTTCCCGCATGGGGCGTATTTCGGCGTGGCGATGCTGCTGGCCGCATCACTGGTGCCGCATGAAAAGCGCACATTCGCGGTATCGCTGGTGATGACAGGCCTGACGGTTGCCACGCTGTTGGGCGTACCGTTTGCGAGTTTTCTGGGCCAAACCATCGGATGGCGCTGGGGTATTGCGCTGGTCGCCATTTTGGCAACCGCCACCGCAACCCTGATACTGCTGCTGGCCCCCCGCGATGCGGGCAACCCCGCCGCGAACCCGCTGCGCGAATTGTCGGCACTGAAAAACCGCAAGGTTTTGCTGGCACTGCTGAACGGCGCGGTCGGCTTTGGCGGGTATTTCGCCACCTACACCTACGCCGCATCGACCCTGGTCGAAGTCACCAAAGTGCCCGAGCACTACATCCCCTTTGTTTTCATGGCGATGGGTGTGGGGATGACGGTCGGCACGCTGATCATCGGGCGGTTGGCCGACCGCGGCCTGATTGCCACGGGATGGGTTATCCTGATCGTGTCCTTTGCGCTGCAGCTGATCTACCCCAGCGCGACCGCGCATATCTGGATGGTCATTCCAGTACTCATCCTGATCAACGCGTTTTCATCCTTCGGGACGGTCATGCAAACGTGGCTGATGAACGTCGCGGGCGATGCACAGACCTTTGCCGCTGCGATGAACCATGCCTCGTTCAACATGGCGAACGCGTTGGGGCCGTTCTTTGCCGCCATGGCGCTGTCGGCAGGCTGGGGCCTGCCGTCCACCGGCTATGTCGCCGCGATGCTCTATGCCGTCGGCATGGCGCTCTACGCGATTATGATCTGGGACCTGAAACGCG
Organism: Ketogulonicigenium robustum; assembly: GCF_002117445.1. Lineage (NCBI taxonomy): Bacteria > Pseudomonadati > Pseudomonadota > Alphaproteobacteria > Rhodobacterales > Roseobacteraceae > Ketogulonicigenium > Ketogulonicigenium robustum. Next base: position 170,194 of record NZ_CP019937.1, on the reverse strand, counting down.
ATCAGGCCTGATTACAGGGGGCGGGCCGTCAACTGATGGCCCGCAATCCCCGTGACAAGCGCATCGACGATCAAACCTTCGGGCTGATCGACGTCAAAAAGCACCTCGGTGAATTGCGCGGTCCGGCCCATACGGGCGTTTTCCATCAAAACACGATGCTGCAGCCCCTGCTGGGCGGCCAAATGGCGCGCGACTTGCGCATCACCCGCTGCGCGCAGCCGCGCCGCACGGTCGCGAATCGCATTGCCATCAACCGCAGGCATCCGCGCCGCAGGGGTGCCCTTGCGCGGGCTATAGGGGAAAACGTGCAGCCATGTCAGATCGCATTCTTGCACCAGTTTCAACGAGTTGAGGAACATCTCCTCGGTCTCGGTCGGGAAACCGGCGATAATATCGGCCCCAAAGGTCATGTCAGGGCGCAGACGGCGCGCCTCCTCGCAGAATTTGATCGCGTCATCGCGCAGGTGGCGACGCTTCATCCGTTTCAGGATCATATTGTCACCCGCCTGCAGCGACAGGTGCAGATGCGGCATCAGGCGCGGTTCGGTCGCGATGGCCTGCATCAGCATGTCATCCGCCTCGATCGAATCGATGGATGATATGCGCAGGCGCTGCAAATCGGGCACCAGCTTCAAAATCCGCATGACCAGATCGCCAAGGCGCGGCGTCGCAGGCAGATCAGCCCCCCACGATGTCAGGTCAACGCCCGTCAGTACCACCTCGTTATAGCCGCGATCGACCAGACGTTTGATCTGATCGACCACGACACCCGCAGGCACCGAACGCGAATTGCCACGACCATAGGGAATAATGCAGAACGTGCAGCGGTGGTCGCAACCGTTTTGCACCTGCACATAGGCGCGGGCGCGCGTACCGAAGCCGTCAATCAAGTGACCGGCGGTTTCCTTGACCGACATAATGTCGTCAACCTGCACAGGCTCGGTCAGGCCGATCAGGTCGGGTGCCATCGAGCGCCACGTCTCGGGCTGCATCTTTTCGGTGTTGCCGATGACGAAATCGACCTCATCCATCTTGGTGAAGGTCTCGGGCTCGGTCTGGGCAGCGCATCCGGTGACGATGATCTTTTTCGTCGGATGCTCGCGCCGCAGCTTGCGAATCTCTTGCCGGGCTTTGCGCACGGCCTCGGCGGTCACGGCGCAGGTGTTCACCACGACAGCATCCGATACGCCCGCGCTGGCCGCCAGTTCTTTCATCGCCTCGGTTTCATAGGCGTTCAGGCGACAGCCGAGTGTCGCGAAAATCGGGGCGTTCTGATCCATCAGAGATTATCCAGAAACTGCTGCGTCAAGACGCCATCAAAGGCGTGCATCGTGGCGCCCGTCATCCAGACGCCGTCATCGCGCCATTCTACCATCAGGCTGCCGCCGTCCAGCACGATTTCAACTTTGCTGCGCGTCAGGCCGCGACGGTAAGCCGCCACAGCCGTCGCGCACGACGACGAGCCCGAGGCCAGCGTGATCCCCGTGCCGCGTTCCCACACCCGCATACGGATGCGATCTTCGCCAATCACCTGCGCGAATTGCACATTGGTGCGCTGCGGAAACAACGGGTGGTGTTCAATGGTCGGGCCGATGGCCGCTAGATCAACCGCCATCACATCATCAACAAAAAAGGTGCAATGCGGGTTGCCCATGCTGGTGGCCGTGGGCGACCCAGGCAGCGGCAGGGCAAGGGTGTCCATTTCTTCAGCCAGCGGGATCTCGTCCCATTCGGTCATCGGGTGGCCCATATTAACCGATGTCAGCCCGTTTCCGGCATCGACAGCCTGCAAGACACCGCGATCCGTGGTAATAGTCAGCTGTGTTTTACCCGTCCGGTCCATCTCGTAGCGGGCGATGCAGCGGGTGGCGTTGCCGCAGGCCGCGGACAGGCTGCCATCGGCATTATAGAATGTCAGATGCAAATCGGCGTTGCCGCCACATTCGACCACGGCCATCTGGTCGAATCCGACACCGCGATGGCGATCAGCCAAGGCTGCAACAAGCGGCGCCGTTACGCGCGCGCCAGTGTCGCGTGCGTCGATGACGACGAAATCGTTGCCCAACCCGTGCATTTTCATGAACGGCAGGCCGGAATCTGATCGGCGGGGGTCTGAACTGCTTTGCATGGCGCCCATCTATGCCAGTTTACGTTGCGAATCCAGTGCTGGCGGCATTCTTTCGCATTTCATGGGTTGACCCCCCCGCGCACTCCCCCTATTAGCCCCTTCACGGAGAGCCGGTAGCTCAGTTGGTAGAGCAACTGACTTTTAATCAGTAGGTCCTGGGTTCGACCCCCAGCCGGCTCACCAAAGAATTCAAGGGCTTAGTCAGAAATGACTAGGCCCTTATTCTTTACTGGCTACCACGGGGCTACCACCAAAACAAATTTCGCGCAGCGCTGGGCGGTGTGAGGTGGCGCGCGGGGAAGAATAACAACACCGCGCACCGTGGAGGTGCGGAAGGGGTTCTTGTCGAATTTTTTTGGGGGTCTGTCTCTGCCGTGAATAGTTGGGGCAGCTTGGGCGAACCAGTCAAAGGCTACCGGCCATGCGGAATGCCGAGAGGTGGCGGCGCGGCCAACAGTAGAGGCCGTTCAGATTTTTGGCCGGTCTCTACTAAAACGCTGTTACCTCCGTTACCTTGTTACCTATATATATAACATATTGTTTTATATGTATTTTATGCCTTCCAGCAGGTAACAAAACAGGTAACAAAAATGGAAATGCCTGTTACCTGTCAAGCCATTGATAAATATAGACATTCTTGATTTTCGCGGCCGTCGCGGCTCAAAAATCTCCCAAATCCGGCCCTTTTGGGCGCGCAAATTGGGCCGCTTTCGGGGGGCTATACGCGCAAAAAGCGCCCCGTTTCGGATCGTCCCGCCCGAAATTCCAACGCCTTGAGAAAAAAATCCCCACATGAGGGGGACGCGGGCCTGCGCTGGCCGAGGTTGCAGACTTTGAGGTACCCCCCCTTGGGGGATAGAACAACAACACCAACCCCTTCTTTTCATGGAAAAATTCAGCAGAAAACGCCCCGAGCGGGGCGCGAATTACCCGCATGCAGGCGAACCCTAGGAAGGACCCACGCTGATTTTTACAGGCATAACTATCTGATAAGTGGTCTTTTTTTCTAAATTCAGTCCGTGCAAAAAGGAAGCTCCCCCCGCCGGTCCCGCAGGGCTGCGCATAATTTCTAAAGCGCCCCCCCGTCTGCCTCGATCTGCGCCAGCGCTAACCCAACAGGCCGCCACCTGCATCTTAACCCGTCACACAAGCCCACGCCGCCGCGCGGGGCGCTGCATCATCTGCCCAAAGCGGAAGGGCGGCACCCAAGCGCCGCCCCTCATCAATCTTGTTCGTGGCCGCAAGCTGCGCTGCCGGATCGCCCGCCGGATAGGCCCCCAAAAACGCGACGGATATGCGCCCATGCTGGGGCGCGGGGGAACAGGCTAAGGCCCCCTTATATCCTGCCGCGCTTTCCTCTCTGCCAGTCTACGGGACAAGCCCCCATCATATTCCATGATTGCAGCCCGTTCGGCCTCTAGATCGGCGGCAAGATCATATCCCTTCAGATCGGCTTGCGTTGCCTTGTCCTCATCTCCGGCGCTGGGGGCTGGGCCGAAGCCCTGCCACATGCGACCCGCCCAATCAGGTTTCCCATCAGCCATGTGCCGCCCCGCTCATCAGCGCCTCTAGGTCGATCTGGTAGAGGCGCACCACCGTCTTTTCGCTGGGCACCTTGAAGGGCTTGGACGGGGCCAGCACCTTTGCACCCTTTTCCGTGACCTCATGCCGAATGATAACCCCCTCATCGGCCAGCCCTTCCAGCACCGACTTGCGATCCAGACCGGCCAACACCTCATCCACGCCGGACTTGTGCAGATAGTAAATCGGCGCGGCGTCGGGTTGGTCATTATCACTGCGCCGGACATAGCCCAGCGCGTTGGTGCGGATCACCGTGCGCGGGTCGGGATACCACGGCAGAAAGCGGGAATGGCCGTTGATTTCGATTTCCCGCCGGATGCGCGCCTTGGCGTCGGTCACTTCGCTGGCCCCAATGCCGCCGCGCTCGATCAGCCAATCCTTGAAGCACCGCATGGCCGCATCGGCAGCGGCCCCAACGGGCCAACCGGTTACGCCCATGACAGTCGCCAGTTCGCCAGCAGCGGCCACCAGAGCAAAACGATCTGCCACGCGCCGCACCTGACCATCGGCCCCCGCAGGCAGCGCGCCCGCCAGAAACCCCTTGCGCGCACCGGCCACCGTATCCCGCACGGCAGGCAGATCAGCCGCCACGCGGCGAATGAACGTCCGTGCAGCGATGCCGTAGTGACGGCTGGCCGCGCCCTTCAGGCGTTGCGAGAATTGCGCGGGATCGGCAGCGCCGTGGGTGTCCTCAAACAAGCCCATGCCCGCGCCTGCATCGGCGCGCAGGTCGATCACCCGCACTTCCATACCCGCCGCAATCCGGCCCCCGCTTTCCTTGATCTTATCCGAGAGGCCCACTTCACCGTTAGAGAGAAAGATCAGCCGCCATTCATGTGCCTTGCGCGCCTGTCCCTCGCGCCCAGCGCGGGCCTTGCCAACACCGTTGCCCAGCATATAGGCCGCAGCACCCGCCGCCTTGCTGTCGATCTGGCTCAACTCATCCAGACAGAGGCAACTATCATTGTGCATGGCGGACAGGGCTTCCAGACCGTTATCCGTGGCGCGCCAAGACTGGATATAGCCGCGCGTGCCGCCACCGCCCCAGACCGAACCAGCCACGGCCAGCGCGGTCGATTTGCCCGAGGACGACGCACCGCGAAAGTGGAAGCCGCCGCCATCCTCGCCCGTCAGCGCCAAGAGGGAGGCAGCGAAAGCGGCAGAGGTTGCCAGAAGCAAACGCGAATTGCCCACGACATTCGCAGCAACCTCGGCCTGCCACGCGGCCAGATCGCCCGAGACATTCAGGGCATGTTCAATCCGCTCGCCCGCCTGCAAGATCACCGCCTCGCCCTCATCGGCACCGCTGATCGCCTCATCAGGGAACACGAACACTTCACCATGCCAGCCGATCTTGGGGACACAGCGCACCCGCTTTTCCGGTTCGGCCCCCATCAGGTATTCGCGCAGGTAGTCGCGCCACTTGCGGCCAATCGTGGTGAAGGGCTTCCAGCCCAAGCGCAGCAGTTCGCCAATGATCGCATCGCCCGACCCTGCATGCAGCGATTGCGGCATCGCCCAGATATGGGCCGCGCCGTCACGGTCGATCACTTCAACCTGAAGGCCCCAATCCTCGCCATCGGCGCTACGGGACAGCGCCAAGACATTCAGTTCAGACCCGAACGCCTGCCAGCCCTTTTTAAGGGTGCCGTCCGGTGCTTCCGTTTCCACCTCTTTCCACGTCTGACCAGCTTCTACCTTGAACGGGAAGTGGGGTTTCCGCTTGGCGCGCTGGGCCTTCCCGTCCTGCGCAGCGCCGGTCTTTTTGGCTTCGGCCTCTGCCGTAGCCTTAGCCACTTGGGCCTTGATTACATCCTCACCGCTCATGCGTCACCGCGCAGCAGGTCGTTAAAGTCCGTGCCTTGTTTCTGGGGGTGGATGATCGACACCGCGCGCCCTTCGGCTTCCAGACGGCCCGCCACGATCTCAGCGGCGCTCAATCCGGCATCATCGTGATCGGCAGCGATGATAACCACCTCAGCGACAGGCGCGGGCGGCAGGATCAAGCCTTTGAGGCCCGAAGTGGACAAGGTGGCCCAAACGGTCATCCGCGAAGAACGAGAGACAGACAGGGCGGTTTCAATCCCTTCGGCCAGCGCGATCACGCGGTTATCGGGGCCAAAACGCACCGCGCCGCCCGAGGACGGCCCCAGCATCATCTTGGCCGGTTCCACATCAGCCTTGCCGCTGCCGTCCGGCTTCAAGAACGTGCGGTGGATGCCTAGCGCCTCGCCCTTCGGGCCACGGATTTGCGCCAGCATGGCAGGCAGGTGGAGGCCGCTGGGGCTATGCAAGACGCTGGGGTGATAGCGCAGCGTGGACCGCAGCCGATTGAAGTGCATGCCGGTCAGCCCACGGCTTTCCAGATAGGTTTGCGCGGGCGTCAGAAAGCAAGACACGCCCTCAGCGAACAGAGTGCGGGCGCTTTCACGGCGGCGGGCATCGCGGCGCTTTTCCTCTGCACGGCGGCGGGCCTCGGCAGCGGGATCAGGCGGGGCGCTCGGCGCGCCTTTGCCATCAATCAGGCCGCGCACCTGCAATTCCGACAGGACGGCGCAGCCGCTCTTGTGGCAGTGGCACAGCAAGCGCCCCGCGCTATCCGACAGAGACAAGGCCCGCTGATCGCGCCGCCCTTCAGGTTGGCAAATCGGGCACGGCGCAAGGCCGTTGTTGCCCCGCCATTCGCCATTCAGTGCCCGCGTGACACGTTCGGCTTCAGTCATGTTTGATTTCCTTTTGCAGTGAGGGCCGCAACAATCTGTTGCAGCGCCCACAGTTCGCGCTTCAGCGCGTCCACTTCGGTTTCAAGCGCGTCGATCTCGGCGCGGTGTTCGTCTTGTGTGCATTGCAGGTCGAAAATATCTGAACTGGCTTGCCACGCTTCGGAACGCACCAGTTCAACGTGGGCTTTCACGCTCTTGCCATCCCAGCCTTCCACTACAGCGCACCCAGCAAGCGCAGGCGGGCCGCAAGGTGCTTCAACATGCCTTGCGCCGCTCAGCCGATCGCTTGGGCGTAGGAAGCCGTTTCTGCGTAGCCCTCGGCCTCATTGGCGCGCAGCAGATCATCGTAGAGGGAGGCAACCGCGAATTGCCCGAGGCGCTCGGCCTCTGCCACAAGGCTTGCGATTTCGCGGGTCAGCACGCCTTTGTGCGGGGTCACATCATCAGCGGGGGCCAACAGTTCAAAACGCATACGCGCTGCGAGGCCACTGGCAGCGCCACCGATAGCCAGCCCTATATCCCGCGCGTAGGTCGGCGCGTCATCCTCGCCCAGCGCCCCACCGCCGCGCAGCAAGGCCGCGTCCAGCGCCTCGGAGGCAAACAGTCCCAGTTCTTCGGCCTCTTGTGCAAAGGCCATCAGCAGGCGGCACGTCAGTTTCTTATCCGTGATCATGTTAGGCCACCTTTTGCGAGGTAGACAGGACGCGGCGGGCCTCGATCCACTCTCGCACATCGGCCACGCGGTAGCGCACCGAACGGCCAATCTTGACCATCGCGGGGCCATCACCGCGCACGGCGGCGATTTCGAGGAAGCGGCGCGAGAGGCCGAAATGTGCGTGGACCTCATCGCGGTTCAGCATCAGTTCGGAGGGAAGTTTGTCGGTCGTATAGGGGATAGGCATTTAGTCACCTCATTTTATCAAATGGCTGCCCAAAGCATTCAGGCAGTTGCATCAGTCCAAAAATGAGTTTCGGGGGGCCACATGTCTTTCGGGAATAAATGGCGCACAATCGGGAATAATTACGCACCGCATATCCAGTTGAAAAATCTATATAATTCTATACGCCCAGTTCACCAAAGCCCGCGCTTCGGCCCACAGTTCCGGTGCGCGGGTTTCATCAGGCAGCGCCACCCCGCCCCAATCGGTGACGGCAATCACCTTCAGGATAAAATCGCGCGGGGTCTGGCAAGGGATTGCCAGCAGTTCGGTGGCGTCCGCATCTAACCGTGACACGATCAGGTTAAAGCCCGCCTCTGATACGCCGCTGAACGCGGGGCTGTTGATCTGATCGCGCAGGTTCGACCAGCCCAAGAATGCACGTCCAACCGGCGTTTCCGATTGCAGCACCTGACACGCCTCATGCGGTGCAGCGCCCGCCGCGTCCCCTTGCGCGGGTAGGATCGCCCCCAGCGCTACAGCGGGGACTGAAAGCATCAATTCGCGCCGGTTCATGCTGCGCCCCCGATCTGGCTGGCAGCCCACGCGCGCACCTTGACCAGCGCCCAGCGCGGCACGTCCGGCCACGGGTCATTCTCGAAATTGTTGTTGCCCGCGAAAAGGAAGTGACAGAGCGCCCCAAGGCCCTCGACCGTCCGAATGGGGGTGGCCTCGATCAGCGCTTGGATTGCGTATTCCTGCCGTTCCCAGAATTTGCAGGCACGGGTTTCAAAGTTGCCGTCTAAATCTGCTGCCGCAGCGGCGCGCCAGTGCGCCCGTGCGCGACCCCAGCGGGCGACTAGCGCAACCATAGGATCGGGCGCAGGCGCGGCATCCAGCGCCGCAGGCAGTGCGGCCATCACCAAAGCAGGCAGCCCCGCGACCAGCGCGCGACGGGACAGGGTTTCGATAGGCAAGCCGGTAGCGGCTGCCGGAATATGGGGGTTCGGCATTGTTGCTCCAATCAGGCGCTTAGTGTTATGTTGTGCAAAATGCCCAATTCAGGGCATTATGTCAAACATAAAGCACAAGGTTGGTCTTCATGCCAATTACACCCGCACAATGCCGCGCAGCACGGGCGCTTGTAGAAATGGATCAGGCCAGCCTTGCGAGAGCCGCAAATGTGTCGCGAAATACGATTGTATCTTTCGAGAAAGGGCAGCGCGCACCTAACGCCAACAATCTCGGCGCAATTAAAGCAGCGCTCGAAACCGCAGGTGTGGATTTCCTCGAAAGCGGCGAAGCCGCATCAGGCGCAGGGGTGGCCCTGCGAGGGGGCGAGGCTGACTAGCGGCTTACGACCCCAGACGAAAAGAGCCCTTAGCGGACCTTGGAGTAGATGATGCAATCGCGAGGAGATTCGGAAATGTTAGGGTGCGTGAAATAGCGCCTAAGGATGCCCTCACGCTCCATGCCTGCTTTCTCCATGACGCGGGCAGAGGCTGGATTCTCCACGTCACAGAATGCTTCTGCCCTGTAAATGCTGGGATGTGATAGAGCATGGTCCACGAGCCAATGCATTACCTCGGATGCGCAACCTTTGCCCCAAGCGGAAGATCGCAAGACGTAACCGTAACTCACCCGATGACCGCTTAGCTGAGGATAAAACATCCCCAATATTTCTGCAGGTTTCTGGAGATCGAATGCAACCAAGGGGAAACCTTTTCCTTGATCCCATTCCAACGCCGCAAATTCCAAAAAGGTGACCGTGTCCGTCACGCTATGGTGCGGCGTCCAGCTCAGATAACGGGTAACATCCGCATCAGTGGCGTAGCTATCGAAGATACTCTGCGCGTCATCGACATTTACACGGCGAAGGCGGAAGCGGGCTGTCTCGAAATGTTCAGGCAGGCGGTAAGGATCATTCATCGTTTTACCCTATCATTTGCATTGCGCACGGCAAGAACTGGCAATGACCGCTTCGCCCGCATAGCGGACCCTCACAACTTCACCACCCCACAAACATAGTTGCCGATCAGACCGCATTGGTCTAGTGCCCAGCGCATGAGACGAACGCCGCTGCATTACCTGCGCTTGATTGCGCTTTGGGCCATGCTGCTGCCCTTTGCGGCGGTGTCTCTGGTGGCCTCTGGGGTGATGCCCGCGCGCGCGGCGAATGGCGCGATCATTCTAGTGATCTGCACCGGCGGGGGCGGGATGGTCGAAATGGCCTTTGACCCCGTTACCATGCAGCCGATTGACGATAGCGCCGACGATGGCACGTCATCCGATCAGGCGCACTGCTATTGGGCGGCGGCCCAAGCGCCATTCGACGCGCCTGAAACTGTGCAGATCAGTCTGCCCCGCAAACCTGCGCCCACGCAGGCGCATTTCATCGCCTCAACCACCCTCAGCGCGGCCGCATCGACCGGCCTGCCGCCGTCCACGGGGCCACCTGCAACCGCCTAAAGCCTTTCATCTGAAACCTTTAGACGGATACCATTATGACAACCGTAACCAACGGGGACACGTCCCCGCAGGCTGCTGCGCGCCGCGCAAAGGCCGCCAATCTCTACCGCGCTGTATGGCGCTGGCACTTTTATGCGGGGCTGATCATCCTGCCCTTTATGATCACGCTGGCCGTAACCGGTGCGATCTACCTGTTCCGCGAAGATGTGGACAATATCGTCCACGCGAACTTCATGCAGGTCACTCCGATTGAGGGACAGCGCCTTTCCCCGTCCCAGATCATCGACGCCGCGCTGGGCGCGCAGGCGGGCACAGCGGTCAAATTCACTGACCCCATCAGCGACACTCAATCGACCGAGGTGACAATCAAGCCCGAAACCGGCAGCAACATGGCCGTCTATGTCAACCAATACACCGGCGAGGTGCTAGAGGTTCGACCGGATCGCAGCACCTTTGCGTGGACAGTGCGCTATCTGCATTCGTTCCGCTATTTCGGCCCGAACCCGCGCAAGATCATCGAAATCGTGGGCGGGTTTGCGATCCTCATGGTGTTGACGGGCGTCTATCTATGGTGGCCGCGTGGGGCGATGCGCGGGCAGAAAGGGGGCGTCATCACCGTGCGCGGCGAACCCAAGCGCCGTGTATTCTGGCGCGACACCCATGCGGTAACGGGCATCATCATCGGGTTCTTTATCGTGTTCCTTGCGCTGACAGGGATGCCGTGGTCATCCGTCTGGGGGGCCAAGGTGAACGAATGGGCCAATGGCAGCAATTACGGCTATCCCAACGGCCTGCGCATCAACGTGCCTATGTCCGAAGATCACCTTGACCATATCGCCAAGACCTCTTGGTCACTGGAACAAGCGCAGATCCCCGAGTCGGTGCCGCCCATGATGGAAATGCCCACTATCGGCATCGACATTGCGACGCAGATTTTCGACGAAATGGCGCTGCATCGCGGCTATGCCGTGGCCCTACCCAATGGGTCATCTGGCGTCTATTCGGGGTCTGTCTATCCCGATGACCTTAGCCAGCAACGCGTCGTGCACCTCGACCAATACACGGGCGATGCGCTGCTGGATATGAGCTATGCCGACTATGGCCCCTTGGGCAAATGGCTAGAGTTCGGGATCAACACGCATATGGGCCAGACCTTTGGCCTATTGAACCAGTTGCTGCTGTTAGCCGTCTGTGTCGGCATCGTGCTGCTGGCGGTGTCTGCCGCCGTGATGTGGTGGAAGCGCCGCCCCTCGGGCAGCCTCGGCGTCCCGCCCTTACCATCAGACCGCAAGGTCTTTATCGGGCTATTCGTCATTCTGGGGATCGGCGGAGTGCTGTTCCCCCTAACGGGCATAACCCTGTTGGGGATGATCGTGCTGGATATGATCTGGCAGGCGGTTAGGGCGAAACCCGCACGCATATAGCCAAGGAAGGCACCGGCTCAATCTGGGCCGGTGCCACATGACTGACGCTCAGCTAACAAAATCGCTTATGCAACCTGATACCACGCCACCCACGCCATGTGAGGCGCAGCCGTTGCATCAAGTGGCTATCAGCGCTTTAGCGGCAGAACACCGGACGCGCTGGGCATTCGCGCGTTCCTGATCGGCATTTATTTTCTTGATATGGGCCACGATGTATCGCGCAAGTGCATCTTCCGCTGCCTTGCAAGAAGCACCAGGCACTTTTCCAAGCGCAATCGCATCGGTCAAGGTTAGCGCCCAGCCCACAGCTTCGACAATCATACGCGCGGCAGCATAAGCCCCCTTCGCCACCTTGTTTTTTATCAGCGCAATCGCCTCGGCCAAGAACGGCGCGCGGGCATCGTCATAGCTGGTTCCGACAGGACGGCCACGGCGGGGCTTTGCTTTTTGCAGCCAGTTGGGAACGCAACCTTTCAATTGCTGCGTCAGACGCTGCATCATTGCCCTTACTGCCTCAAGAGCGTCCGCCATAATCTTTCGAAATCCAGCGAAAATTTCAGGGTTCAAATCGAAAGGACTGCGCGCAAGTTGCATGCGTTGGAACACGCCCGCCACCCCTTCGTTCTTGTTCCATCTAAGACGTGCGCGTTCCATCACGCCGCCTATTCCTTCGTTATTCTCACATTCGTCTTTCGCCATTCCGGCCCCCTTTCGCATGGGAATTCGCACAAGCAAGAAGTGCGGCAGCAAGGTGCGAATACCTGTTTTCGGGGGTCTCCCTAGCCGCGTAAATATGACGTTATCCGTGAATAGAACAAACGGCAAACTAGCCCACTACGGCAGCAATACACAAGAGCGCATATAAAGGCAGGGCCACTATATGTTGTGTTTGAAGTTTGACGAAAAACTGGCGAACTTGACCTGTTTTGAAGGTGTTTTTGACACAAACCCACCAAGGTGCCGCATTGCGCACCCTTGCATTTACTTGCACTTAGGCGCGCGTTGGACGGTAACAGGTAACAAAAACAGACTTTTTGTTACCGAGGTAACAGAAATTTCGTTACCTATTTATTTTATAAATATCAGTATGTTATCTGACATTTTTGCCCGAGGTAACAAGGTAACAGAGTTTTTGGATACAGTCAGAAAGAGAAACAGGAAAACAGACACACAAAATATAGGAAACATGCCCAGCGCTGGGCAGCTATCCCTTGCGGTGCAGCGGCACAATTTCAGCGCCGCCATCAGGGCCTTTCAGGTGCGAGGCGAGAACCCCGCCAACGTGATCGGCGGCAGCCTTCAGCGGGTCGGTGGCAAGGTGCGCATAGCGGGCCGTGGTCCGCACATCACTATGTCCAAGCAAGGCCCCAATAAGGGGCAGCGAAGCGCCACCGGCTACCATCACAGAGGCAAACGAATGGCGCAGGTCATGGGGGCGCACATCCGGCAGGCCAGCAGCCATGCGGATCGCGTTCCAAGGGTCTTTCAAATTAACTAGTGGCGTCTCTGGATCGGTGTAATTTCCACCCCGTATGACGAAGCCACGCCCGTCTTGCGGCATGTCCAAGCCACGCAGCACTTCAAGGGCAGCCGGTGGAAGCATGAGAGGTTTTTTCCCTGTCTTGCTGTCAGGCAGGTTTGCACGGCCTGCGTGCCAGTCGATCCATTCCCAGCGCAGGCTTAAAATCTCACTGTAGGCGCGGGCACCCGTGAAAATCATGAGGCGAACAGCAGCAATCGCTGACTGGCTAATGGCAACCATCCGAACCTTACCCGCCTTTTCAAAGGGCAACCGTTCACCTGCCTCGGCACGCGCCAGCACATCACCAAGCGCAGCGAACTCGGCGGGGGAAAGGAACCGATCACGGGCCTTTTCTGGATACTTTTCCACATCGGCACAGGGATTGCTGTTTCGTTCGCGGTATCCCCACGTTTCAGCCAGCCCAAATGCCTTTGCCAAGACAGAGCGGGCGCGGTTCGCCTGATATGGGGTTTTCGCATTAGCCGAATGAAAGCGCGCCACATCAGCCGTTGTAACATCGGCCACTTTGAGACGGCCCAGCGCAGGAAGGATCAGCCCGTTAATCAGAAGCGCCACATTCCTTGCAGTGCTGCCCTTGTTCTTAGCCTCCACATGGCTGGCCTGATACTCGGCCAGCAATTCAGCAACGGTCGGGCTTTTACGCTTTTCCAAACGATCCCCAGCAGGATCGCCGCCAGCGGCCACATCAGACGCCCAGCGCTGGGCGATCTCTCGGGCTTGATCGGGGGTCAGTGCGCCGTGCTGGCCAATCACCCCCCAGCGCACGCGCGCAGCACGCCCACCACCAACGCGATATTTGAGCACATAGGACTTGCTACCACTCGCACCGACGCGCAGGCCGAACCCTGCTAGTTCGGTATCCCAAACCGTATAGCGCGCGCCTTTCGCCTTCAGTGCATCAACAGCCCGCTTAGTGATCTTGATTGCGTCCGCCATATCCTACCCCTTTTTCGCGCTGGCTACCACGGGGCTACCACGGGCTACCACGGGGCTACCACCGAAAACGCAATTCAGTGCATCTAGGTGAAAGTAAAGAACCGCATAAACACCTTAATTTCATTGGAAAAATAAGATTGGCGCAATTCAGTGCAACTAGTGGAAAACTACGGACCATGAGACTTTTAATCACTAGGTCCTAGGTTCGTCCCGCCGGATCACCAAAGAATTCAAGGGCTTAGTCAGAAATGACTAGGCCCTTATTCTTTTGTCAAATCCCAGCAAGGAAGCGTTCGGCCCCGCCCAAGACGGGGCCGCTTGCATTAGGGGCGTAGCAGGATTTTACCGGTTTTACCGGCAGCCTCGGCGGCGCGCATGGCGTCGGTCATGCCTTCCAACCCAAAGATGCCGCCAACAGGCAGAACGACACCGCCGGTTGCAACCGCGCGCAGCAGCTCTGTGAACAATTCTCGGCGTTTTTCGGGGGCCATTTCGGCGCTGACAACCGCACCCCAGAAGCCGCGAACGGTGGCTTGTTTGAAAATCACGTCGCCGGTCGAGATTTGCATCGGGCCGTTGGTCATGGTGCCAAAGACAAACAGCGTGCCGCCGACGCCCAGCAGGTTCATCAAATCGCCACTGGCAGTGCCGCCGACCGAATCAACGGCTGCGCGCAGCGATGCATCACCCACCAGCGCCCGCACGGCGTCTTTCCAGCCTTCTGCATCGGTCGAGATCGCATTGCCGATGCCTAGCGCGGCCAACTCGTCAATAGCGTCAGCGCGGCGGACCAAGTTGATAACATTCACCCCGCGCGCGGTGGCCAGCATGGCCAGCGCCTTGCCGACTGCGCCGTTCGCTGTGTTCTGGATGATCCAGTCGCCAGCGTTGACATTCAGCTGCTCAAGCAAGCTGATCGCGCTGAAGGGCATGGCGATCAGCTGGGCCGCAACTTCGTCGGGAATCGCCTCGGGCACGGGGATCAGTCCAGCGGCAGGTGCAATAAAGTATTCCGCCCATGTGCCGTGAACCGAGGCCACCGCCACGCGCTGACCGACACTCACGCCGCTGACACCCTCGCCCAGCGCATCGACAAGGCCGACCGCCTCGGTGCCGCCGATGGCGGGCAGGGTCGGCTTGTAGCCATAGTTGCCGCGCACCGTCCACAAATCGTGGTTGTGAATGGGGCTGAGGATCGTCTTGATCCGCACCTGCCCTGCAGCGGGTTCGGGCAGCGGGCTGTCACCCAGTGTCATAACATCGACAGGGGCGCCGAATGTGGCGTGAATCGCGCATTTCATGGGATTACCTTTCGGTTTTAGGGCCTGCGGGGCAGGCAAGAAGTTGTAACGTGGCGGCCCGTGCGCCCTGCATCGGTGCAGCCGATCGGGTGACTTTCGACAGCAGCGCCGCACCCAGCCACATTTGGTAAAGAACCTGCGCCAAGGCATCGGCATCGGGACCGTCTTGCAACGACCCATCTTGTCGCCCAACGCGAATCATCGCGGCCATGCGGGCAATCAACCGCCCTACCCCGTCACTCAGGACAAGGCGCATATCCTCGGACAGGTCGGCGACCTCGGCCGAGAGTTTGACGACAAGGCAGCCTTCGGCCCAGCCGGACTTTTGCGGGTCGTCAGGATCGGTGATCCAGGCATCTAGATAGCGCAGCAACTGGCTGCGGCCAGCCTCGGCGGGGTCGGACAGCAGGCGGTCGAATCGCGCGGCGTAGCTGGCGTTGTAGTCAGCCAATAGCGCGGCCCCGAACGCCTCTTTCGAGGGGAAGTAGTGGTAGAACGACCCCTTCGGCACGCCTGCGGCTTTCAAAATCTCTTGCAGGCCCAAGGCGGCGAAGCCTTTGTGCTGCACCAGCGCCTCGCCGGTTTTGACGATATTCAACCGCGTTGCGGTGGCTTTGGGGGTCAGGTGTTGTTGTTCCATTCATCAAAAATAGACCGGTCGTCTATATATTCAAGCCCGTGCGCCAAATCAGCGGGGGTTGCGGCCAAAAATACGCCGGATATACTATACCCCAGTATAGACCAAGGATGCGCCATGCCCAGCAGCCCCGAAGACAAAAAGCGCGCCCTGACGCGCCTGCACCGGATTCAGGGGCAATGCGAGGCCTTGGCCCGCGCGCTGGAGGCAGGCAGCGACTGCGGCCCCATCTTGCAGCAGATTGCCGCCGTGCGTGGCGGCATCAACGGGCTGATGGCCGAAGTGCTGGAAAGCCATATCCGCGAAGAATTCGCCGCGCCTACGGGCGAGGGCAAAGCCGACGACTTGCTGGCGCTGGTGCGCCGCTATTTGAAATAAAGGAAACGCCATGAAATCTCGTGCCGCTGTCGCCTTCGGGCCCGGAAAGCCGCTGGAAATCGTTGAAATCGACGTCGCTGCCCCCAAAAAGGGCGAAGTGATGATCAAGGTCACCCACACCGGCGTTTGCCACACCGACGCCTTCACCCTGTCGGGCGACGACCCCGAGGGGATCTTCCCCTGCGTGCTAGGCCATGAGGGCGCGGGCGTTGTGGTCGAGGTTGGCGAGGGCGTCACATCGGTCGCCGTCGGCGACCACGTCATCCCGCTTTATACCGCCGAATGCGGCGAGTGCCTGTTCTGCAAATCGGGCAAGACCAACCTGTGCACAGCCGTACGCGCCACCCAAGGCAAGGGCGTCATGCCCGACGGCACCACCCGCTTCAGCTATAACGGCGAGCCGATCTACCACTACATGGGCTGTTCGACCTTTAGCGAATACACTGTCGTGGCCGAGGTTTCGCTGGCCAAGATTAACCCCGACGCCAACCCCGAACACGTCTGCCTGCTGGGCTGCGGCGTGACCACGGGCATCGGCGCCGTCCACAACACCGCCAAGGTGCAAGAAGGCGACAGCGTGGCTGTCTTTGGTCTGGGCGGGATTGGTCTGGCTGTGATCCAAGGCGCGCGCCAAGCCAAGGCTGGCCGCATCATCGCCGTTGATACCAACCCGAGCAAATTCGATCTGGCCCGCCAATTCGGCGCGACCGACTGCGTGAACCCCAAGGATTTCGACAAGCCTATCCAGCAAGTCATCGTTGAAATGACCGGCTGGGGCGTCGACCATTCGTTCGAATGCATCGGCAACGTGAATGTCATGCGCGCGGCGCTGGAATGTGCGCATCGCGGCTGGGGCCAGTCGGTCATCATCGGCGTTGCAGGCGCGGGGCAGGAAATCTCGACCCGTCCGTTCCAACTGGTTACGGGCCGCAAGTGGATGGGCACCGCGTTTGGCGGCGTCAAAGGCCGCAGCCAACTGCCCGGCATGGTCGAGCAATCGATGAGTGGCGAGATCGAGCTGGAGCCCTTCGTCACCCACACCATGGGTCTGGACGAGATTAACGCGGCCTTCGATCTGATGCATGAAGGCAAGTCGATCCGCTCGGTCGTGCATTTCTAATGGAACGCATCGAACAGCATATCGCAGCAGGTGGTCGCCAAGAGGTTTGGCGCCACCATGCCACCAGCTTGAACTGCGACATGAACGTCGCAGTCTACCTGCCCCCGCAGGCCGAAGACGGGCCGGTGCCGGTGATCTACTTTCTGTCGGGGCTGACCTGCACCGAACAGAACTTCATCACCAAAGCGGGCGCGCAGGCCTTTGCCGCCCAGCACGGCGTCGCTATTGTCGCCCCCGACACCAGCCCGCGTGGCACGAATGTGGCCGACGACCCCGCCTATGACATGGGACAAGGCGCCGGGTTTTACCTGAACGCCACCCAAGCCCCGTGGGCCACGCATTTCCAGATGTATGACTATATCACCAACGAACTGCCCGCCCTGATCGAGGCGCATTTCCCTGTATCGAATGCCCGCAGCATCATGGGTCATTCGATGGGTGGGCATGGCGCGCTGGTCATCGCGCTGCGCAACCCCGGCCGCTACAAAGCAGTGTCGGCGTTTTCGCCCATCGTCGCGCCCAGTCAGGTGCCGTGGGGCGAAAAGGCCTTCACCGGCTACCTCGGCCCCGATCGCAGCGCTTGGGCCGCCTATGACGCGACCGCCCTGCTGGCCGATGCCACCGAGCGTTTGCCCGTGCTGATCGACCAAGGCAGCGCGGACGACTTCCTTGAAAGCCAGTTGAAGCCCGATGTTTTCGTGGCCGAGGCCGAGCGCCACAGCCACCCCGTCACGCTTCGGATGCAGCCGGGCTATGACCATAGCTACTATTTCATCAGCAGCTTCATCGGCGATCACATCGCCCATCACGCTGCCGCCCTGAAAGGAGCCTGAAATGGCCAAAATGGTTCATTCAATGATCCGCGTGTTGGACGAGGCGAAATCCGTCGCGTTCTATGATGCGGCCTTTGGCCTGAAAGTCGCCCGCCGTCTGGATTTTGCAGATTTCACGCTGGTCTATCTGGAAAACGCTGAAACGGGCTTTCAGCTGGAACTGACGATCAACAAGGGTCGCACCGAACCCTACGCGCTGGGGGACGGCTATGGCCATTTGGCTGTGGTGGTTGATGACTTGCCGGCCGAACATGCGCGATTGACCGCGTTCGGTTATGCCCCGCGTAAGCTGGTCGATTTCGCCCCCGGCGGCGAGGTGATTGCCCAGTTCTTCTTTATCGCCGACCCCGATGGCTATCAGATCGAGGTCATCCAATCGGGCGGTGATTACTAAAAAATGGCGCCCTGCGGGGCGCCATTTGCATTTACTTGAACCAGTCGATCGTCGCGGCGATCATATCGTCCAAATCACTGGTATCATTATAGATATCGAACCCGTGGTCCATCTCGCGGGTAAAGGCGATTTCATCGCCTTGATGCGCGTCGATGTATTTTTGTTGCGCATCGTAAGGGACAATCACATCTGTCGTGCCGTGTGCGACCAGCAGCGGGCCGGTGTAGGGCAGGATTTCCTGCAGCGGTTTGGCAGCAACCACACTTTCAAAGAACGGGCGCTTCAGCGCGATTTGATTACCCCAAGGCATGGTCGCTACAACAGGCTCATCCCCTGCGGCCAGACCAGCGTCGAACAAATCTGGGCCAAGCAAAGCGCGGAAGGTCGGTTCGGGTTCCGCGACAGCGGCCCACAGGGCCACAGCCTGCGGCGCGTCGCCCTGCGCGGCCAAACGGCCGGCGGTTGTCGCCGCGACGAAACCGCCTTGGCTCCAACCGATCAGGTAGATGGCATCGCTGACTGTATCATTATCCTTCAACCACGCATAGGCGGTCAGGGCGTCGCCGACCTGCCCCTCCAGCGTGGTATCGGCAAAGTCCCCATCGCTATCGCCCGATTTGACAAAATCTATTCGCAGCGAGGCAAAGCCCGCATCGGCCAGCGCGGCGGCGGTATAGGCGAAGATGCCTTTGCCCTCGCTGGGGATTTCCAATTCGTCCCGCACACCGCCAAAGCCGTGGAACATCAGCACCACCGGCGGGTTTTCTACATCGGGCAGTGCCAGTGTGCCCACCATATTCACCCCCTGCGAAGGGATGTTCACCACCGTTTCGCGCATCTCAGCCTGCGCGACTGCAGCCGTCATGGCCAGCGCCGCAAAAGCTGCGACGCCGGTCTTTATCATTCGATCCATAAAAACACTCCACTGTCGGATGCATGGGTGAAACCCCGAGTCTTATAGATTGATTTTACGGATAAAATGGTTGGGCGCAATCTGCTGCACCTCGGTTTGTACACGTGCGGATGCCGCGCGGATATCCTCGACACGCGCCAGTTCGTTCTGGGGGGCAGCGGCATCTATCCGGCGGTCAGGGTCGGGCACCGCCGCCAACAGCAAACGCGTGTAGGGGTGCTGCGGATTGGTCAGAACACTGTCCATATCGCCCCATTCAACAACCTGCCCCGCATACATGACCATGATATCCTCGGCCACAAATCGCGCTGTTGCGATATCATGGGTGATATAGAGCAGCGCGAGCCCCAGCTCGGACTTCATGTCATTGAGCAGGTTCAAAATGCCAAGCCGCACCGATACATCAAGCATCGAGGTCGGCTCGTCTGCCACAATCACCTGCGGGTTCACGGCCAAGGCCCGTGCAATGCTGATACGCTGACGCATACCACCCGATAGCTCGTGCGGGAACTTGTGCAACACGCGCGCGGGGTCCAGCTGCACACGGGCGAGCAGGTCGATAATCGCGGCCTCGCGCCCCTTACGATCCAGATCGGGGCGATGCAGGTGCAGCGGGCGCGATAGGTGGTGATGGATCGTGCGCGTGGGATTCAGGGACGAAAACGGGTCCTGAAACACCATTTGCACCGCGCTACGATAGGCCCGCAGGCTGGCTTTGCTTGCCCCCTGCACCGGGGCACCACGGAACGTCAACTGACCCGCGTCAGGGATATATTCCCGCATCAGCAAGCGCGCGACAGTGGTTTTGCCCGAACCTGATTCTCCGACCAGCGCCAACGTCCGGCCCGGATAGAGGCCGAAGTTGATATCGCGGGCCGCGTAGATCGGGTTTTCCTTGCTGCCGAATGTCTTTGAAACATTCTGCAAGGCCAGAACAGGCTGATCCGAAAGGGTCGTCATTGTTCAGCCTCCTGACGCAGTCGGGCACCGTGCAAGCGCGGCATCGCCGCCCATAGACGGCGGGTATAGGGGTGCTGCGGGGCGTTGTAGATGGTCTGAGCCTCGCCCACCTCGACCAGCTCGCCCTCTAGCATGATGCCAATGCGGTCGCTGACCTGCACCATCAAGCCCAGATCGTGGGTGATGAATAGAACCGAAAAGCCCAACTCTTTGCGCAAGACATTGATGCGTTGCAAAATCTCGTGCTGCACCACAACGTCCAACGCAGTCGTGGGTTCATCCATGATCAGCAATTTGGGGTTCAACGCCAGGCAGATCGCAATCACGATGCGCTGCCGCATGCCGCCCGAACATTGATGCGGATAGGCATCCAGCCGATGGGCGGGAATATCGACCAGCGCCAACAATTCTGCCGCGCGGGCGCGCGATTGGGCACGCGTCATCCCAGCGTGGGCATGCAGCACATCATGGAACTGATCCCCGATGGTCAGAACAGGGTTCAGCGAGTTCATGGCGCTTTGGAATACCATCGCAACCTCGCGCCAGCGGAAATCGCGCAAGCCTTTGTTATCCAACTGCAGGACATCGCGGCCCTCTAGCAGGATCTGGCTGCCCTTGCGGATCAGCGCTGGCGGGCGGTGCAGCCGGCTGACGGCGAAAGCGATCGTGCTTTTGCCGCAGCCCGATTCCCCCGCCAGCCCAAAAAACTCGCCCCGACCAACATCGAAGCTGACGTTTTTCACGGCGTGGAAGTCGCTGGTCTGCCCGATGTAATCAATCGTCAGATTGCGGATCGACAATACGGGATCGGTCATAGCTTGCCCTCGCCTGCGCGGACAAGGCCGAACCAGCGGCCCAGAATGGTGCCGGTCCGCAGCCGCGGGTTAGCCATCTCGTCGATGGCAAAGTTGATCAGCGCCAACCCAAGGCCCAGCACCGCCAAGCCAAAGCAGGGTGCCAGCAGATCCCACCACGCGCCGACAACCAGCGCCGAGGCGTTTTGCGCGTTATAAAGCATGATGCCCCACGACACGGTATTAGGGTCGCCAAGGCCCAAAAACTCCAGCGTGGCTTCGGTGATGACGGCGAAAATCACGCTGCCGATGAAGTTGATGCCGACGATGGAAATCAGGTTCGGGAAAATCTCGAACAACATGATGCGCCAAGCGGGTTCGCCCAACATCTCGGCAGACTTCACAAAGTCACGCTCGCGGATCGACAGGGTCTGGGCACGGGTAACCCGCACCCCCCACGCCCATGACGTAAAGCCCAAGATCAGTGCGATAACCCACGGGTTCACTTGCCCGATAAACGCAGCCAGCACCAACAGCAGCGGCAGGTTTGGCACGACCAGCACCATATTGGTGAAGAAGTTGATGACTTCGTCAATCCAGCCGCCCTTATAGCCTGCCAGAATCCCCAAAAAGGTCCCGATGACGGTAATCAGAATGCCGGCACCAAGACCCACCATCAGCGATGTCCGCGCGCCGTAAAGGAATCGCGTAAACACATCATGGCCCAGACGGGTGGTTCCCATGATGTGATCCCATGATGGCGGCTGGTGCGGACGCCCGACACGGCGGGTCGGGCTGTATTCGGTCAGCAAGGGCGCGAAAATGGCCATCAAGACCAGCGTCCCGACAATCGCCAAACCGATCAGAACCTTTTTGTTCTGCCAGAGTTTTTTCAAAACATCCATCAGATCAGGCCTTCTTCAGACGCGGGTCAAGCAGCACGTAGCTGAGGTCGACCACGAAATTCGCGACCAGCATGGCACCCGTCATAATCAGCAGCTGCCCTTGGATCACCGGATAGTCGCGGGCCAAAATGGCTTGATACAGCGTGTTGCCAAGGCCAGGGTAGTTGAACACCACCTCGACCACCAACGATCCGCTGAGGACTGTTCCCAGCGCAATGGCAAGGTTGGATACGGTTGGCAGCAGCGCGTTGCGCGCGGCATACCACAGCATCACATCACGTTCGGCCAAGCCCTTGGCGCGGCCCATGACGATGTAATCCTCGCCCAGCAGGTTGATCATATTGTTGCGCATAGTGACCAAAAAGCCGCCCGTCAGCACAAAGACCAGCGTCACCAGCGGCAGCGTCCCGTGGTACAGAACGGACTGGATATACTGCCAGCTAAAGGCAGGGTCGATCAGCGGATCGGCGGCATAACCGTTGGG
The DNA here is from genome assembly GCF_002117445.1 of Ketogulonicigenium robustum. Classification (NCBI taxonomy): domain Bacteria; kingdom Pseudomonadati; phylum Pseudomonadota; class Alphaproteobacteria; order Rhodobacterales; family Roseobacteraceae; genus Ketogulonicigenium; species Ketogulonicigenium robustum. The sequence goes on along the minus strand of NZ_CP019937.1, from coordinate 147,793 downwards.
GAACCAGCGCAACTCGTAGCCAAAGACGAACAGCACCAGCAGCGCCACAACCACCGCAGGGATCGACGTAGCAAAGATGGCCAAAAGCGAGACGGCGGAATCAAACCGAGACCCGCGCTTCCACGCAGCCATCACGCCCAGCAGTGTGCCAAGGATAAAGCTGATCACCGTGGCGATCCCCACCAGTGAAACCGTCCATATCAGCGAACGGCCCAGCAGTTCAGACACCGGCATCGGGAAGTACTTGATCGACATGCCCAGATCGCCCGTGAACACACTACGCAAGTAGGCCAGATACTGCTGCCCCAGCGGCGCATCGATAAAGCCGAACGTCAGCTTCAGCGCATTCAGATTTTCCAGCGTCAGACTGGATCCCGCGCTAGAGAACATGATGTCAATCGGGTCCCCCGGCATCATCCGCGGCAGAAAGAAGTTGATGGTCGCCGCAACTAGAAAAGCCGCGAGGTAAAACATCAGCCGTCGCAACAAAAAGGCCATGAGAACCCCATTTCAATCGAGAAAAAGGGGGCGCGCCCAACGGCACGCCCCAATTACCACCCGCAGGTGGGTTATTCCACCGGACGCAGGGCCAGCAGCTGCAGCAGACGCGTACGGTTCACGCGCGATACGACGGGCGATGCAACCGGATTATCCGCGTCGAACCAACCCGTGAAGTTCTTAGTATTATATTCAAAGAACGCGGGGCTGTTGTAGACGGGGATAATCGGCAGTGCTTCGGCCACGATTAGCTGAATCTCGTCCATGATCGCCTTTTGCTGATCGGCATCCTTGATGGTGGTATAGGTGTTCAGCAGATCCATCAGACGCTCGTCCGACCAATGCGGCGCGGCAAAGCGGCTTTTGCCGAAGTCTTCGGGGTTAAAGGTCTGGCGATAGGGGAAATACGGGTTCGAAGCCGACGCCAGCGCGTTCAGCGTCATCGAATAATTCCCCGCAATCAGATCGGCACCCCAAACGGCGGAATCGGGCGTGCTCATTGACACTTTCAGGCCCGCTTCGGTCAGCGTTTCCATCGCGATCTGCACGGCGTCGATCCAGTCGGTCCAACCGCTGGGCACGTTGATGTCGATATTAATCGGCGTGCCATCGGGGTTGTCGCGCAAGCCGTCACCGTTGGCGTCGACATAGCCTGCCTCGTCCAGCAGCGCGATGGCGGCGTCAAAATCGAAGCGGCCATATTGACCGAATTGGGCCTCGACCTCGGGGTTTGCAAAGGCTTTGTACAGCTCGCCCAGCATCGAGGGGTCTTCGTTCACAACGGGATAGCCATAACCCGCGATGTCTATGATCGTCTGGCGGTCGATCAACATGCTCAGGGCGCGGCGGAAGTTGATGTCGTTAAACGCCTTGCGGTTGTTTTCGTCGGGTGCGGTAAAGCTGAGCTGGAACGACACCAGCGAGGACGGCGTGAACCAGTATTTGTGGTTCTCGGGGTCGGTCGAGACGAAGGAATTGTCGATGTCCGGCACAAAGCTGGTCGCCCATTCCACCGTGCCGGCATTCAGCGCGCCCAGCAGTTGCTGGTTGTCAGCCAGTTGCGGCATGCGGATGCAGTCAACGAACAGGCTGTCGTTATCCCAATAATGGGGATTGCGGCACTGCTCGTAGACTTGGGGGGTAAAGCGCGTGATCTCGGTCATCGGGCCCGAACCCACGGGGCTTTCGTTCGCAAACGTGACCGGATCGGCGACTTCCGACCAGATGTGCTGCGGGACGATCGGCATTTCGACGATCGTGTTGGCAATCAGCGAGTTGGGCTTGTTCAGGTTGAACCGCACCGATGTCTCGTCGACCTTTTCAACCGAGGTCAGATCGCCCCAGACCGAGATGAAGTCGAGCGCCGGATTTTCTTTGATGTAGTCAAAGGTGAAAACGACGTCATCCGCGGTGAACGGCGCACCGTCCGACCACTTCAGCCCATCACGCAGCTTGAAGGTTATCGACATCAGATCGTCGGCCAGTTCATAGCTTTCGGCCAGACGGTAGTGGGCCGCGCCGCCCTGCAGGCGGTTAAAGACGACCAAGGGTTCGTAAATGAAATCCATCGTCGTATAGCGCGACGTGGTTTGCGCGAAGGGGTTGAAGTTCCGGACCCATGTGGTTGCTGCTTCGGCGTTCAGCGACAAAATCGCCTCGGCCGAAACGGGGGCTGCTGTGGTCAGCCCCGCCGCAAGAGCAGCCGCCGAAAGCGCGGACAACAAATGATTTTTCTTCATGATGTCACTCTCCTGTTGGTTCTTTAATGGGTTTGGTGCGCGTTAAAGAGCACCAGCAGATTTGAACATATCTTCGACTTCGGCATGCGTTTGCCAGACATCGACATGCGTATCGCCCAGCAGCGCTGTGCCCCGTGTGATACGGGCCATCGTTTCCGCGCTCAGCGGCCGAGAGACATTGGCCGAGGCGACATAATCCGACAATTCGCCTTGGCACTGCAGGGCAATATCGTAGCCTGCCCCCAAGACGCGGGCCACACGCTCGGGCCAAGTGCCCGACAAGGCATCCATTGTGATGCAATCGCTGATCAGCACGCCGTCGTAGTCTAGCTCGTTCCGGATCAGCGACAAAATGGCAGGCGACTGGGTTGCAACATTTTCGGCGTCGATCTGCGTATAAAGTGTGTGCGCGACCATGGCCCAAGGCGAATCTTTCAGCGCCAAGAACGGCAGGAAGTCGCTGGCCCGCATATCGTCCAACGACGCATTCACAACAGGCAACTCTAGATGGGGGTCGACCTCGACATGGCCATAGCCCGGGATGTGCTTGATCATCGGCAGTTGGCCGGTTTCCAGCAACGCATCGACGATAACGCGCCCCAGCGCGCTGACGATGGCAGGGTCGCCATCCAAAACGCGGTGGCCCATCACGCCGTGCGTGTAATCGCGGCGCAAATCCACCACTGGCGACGCACCACTGTTCAACGTCAAATCCGCCAGCATCGTACCCATCGCAAGCGTCGACAGGCGCAGGGCATGCTGGGCCAGTTCCATATCTTTGTGGGCCAAAGCACCAAAATCGGCCAAAGGGCGGAATAGCGGCCAATTGCCGTTATCCAGACGCGTGACGCGCCCGCCTTCTTGGTCGACGAAGACCTGCGCGTCATCACGGCCAACAGCCTCGCGGAACTGCGCTGTCAGGCGGCGGATCTGATCGGGCGTCTCCAAATTACGCTTGAACACGAACAGCCCAAAAGGGTTCGCATCGCGCAAAAACGCGACTTCATCCGCGCTCAGCGTGGTTCCCGGCATACCGATACAAAGCGCAAGCGGCGTGGTGGTCATATGTGGTCTCTTTTCTTAGGCAGTGGTTTCGGGGCGGCGCAGCAGGCCCTGATAAATGCCGGCATCGTCCGCAGGAATGGGCATCGCCCCGACAGTTTGGGCGTAGAAATCCGCAGGCCCCACCGAACCGATAATGGCATAGGCATGGCCCTGCGCGCGCATCGCCATCAACGTGTGATACAGCAGCCCAAGCCCGATACCCTTGCCGCGATGGTCAGCCGAAACCCCCGTCGGCCCGAAGAAGCCGCGCGCCGTCGCATCGTGGCAAGCAAAGCCCACCAAGGCCCCATTCTCGACCGCGATCCAGCAGCCGGGGGGCTGATGCGCCATCGCGACGGTCAGCTCGCTGACCCAATAGGCGCTGAAATGCGTGGCCACCCAGTCTTGCAGCAAGTGCATTTCGGGCGGCAAAGCACGGCGAATGGTGATGCCCTGCGCAGCAAGGCCAGCCACACGCGCCGCCAACCCCTCGAGCGGACGCGCGTAAAGATTCACCAGCATATCCATCTTCATGTCCCCCCAGACGGATGAAGTTCCACATCCTTACGCGGCAAAGCCGTGCCGAGACAATACCGGATTAATACCAGCCTGCCTACGACCGCTTGTTGCCTATTCATCTATCTGCATTTCCGCGACAAAGTCGTAGCGATCCCCACGATAGCTGGATCTGGTAACTTCGATCGGACGGCCGTTTTCCAAAAAGGCGTGACGCTCGATTCGCATAATAGGACTGCCCGGCGCCACGCCTAACTGCCTCGCCTCCTCCGCATCGGCCAGCCCGACCCGCAGTCGCTGCAAAGCACGAAACGGACGAAAACCATTTTGCCGCAACCTGTCATACAGCGAGGCCCCAATGACCCCATCACCCACGGCATTAGCGGGCACCACCGCGTGTTCGATCGCCAGCGGCTCATCCTCGGCCAGCCGCACCCGCGACAACCGCATGACCTTGTCGGTCGGTGATATCCCTAACAAAATAACCTCGTCAGGGGTCGGGAGCCCGACATCTTGCGACAGCAGGATCGAGCGGCCATCAGCCCCGCGCCGTCGCATATCAGCCGTAAACCCGATAAGCACCGAGAGCGATTGGTCGATATCTTTCACGACATGCGCACGCGCCCCGGCGCGCCGACCGATGATGCCTTCCTCGGCCAAAGCTGTCAGCGCCTTTCGTACTGTCACCCGCGACAGCCCTGTGACTTCGGCGAGGCGTCGCTCGGAGGGCAGGTTGTCGTTGTTTTTCATCTCGCTCGCCGCGATGAGGAGGCGCATGGCCCGCGCCAAACGGCGATAAAGCGGGTCCTCGCCCGCGTCCTGCGCGAGGGCAGCAGCAATGCGATCAGCAAGAAGGCGCGGTTGGGTCGCGATCTGGTCTTCCACTATGCCCCTGCAAGATCAAAGCCAAATATAGGTCCAGTATAATACCATGATACAGCAAGAATAGTATTTTCTGGCGCTAGGGGTGCGCAGGGCTCTATACTCTTCGCGCGTCAAACCCATCCGCGCGTCGTTCGATTTCTCGACCTGCACCAATGGGTGCTCAAGCCTCAGCTCGATGATTGTTCGCTGTCTTGTCCGGCATTATTCTGGCTTTGAGCCTGAATGCGGACCTGATGTCTGTGCATCAAAAGACCTCCGTTTTAGGGGAGGTTGCGGAAAGTGTAGGATTTGTTGGTTGCGGGGGCAGGATTTGAACCTGCGGCCTTCAGGTTATGAGCCTGACGAGCTACCGGGCTGCTCCACCCCGCGTTGTTTGGATTTTTTGTATATAGAGAGAGATATGCTTCTTATCAGGTCTGGCGGTGACTTACTCTCCCACGACTTAAGTCGCAGTACCATCAGCGTTTTTGCACTTAACTTCCGAGTTCGGGAAGGGATCGGGTGTTTTGCAAGAGCTATATCCACCAGACCGGGAAAGAAGCATTTTTGTTCAAGTATACTGTTATGTATGATTTTTGATTTGGTTGAGCTATTTCTGGATCAAACCAAGCCTATCGGACGATTAGTACTAGTCAACTGAATGCATTACTGCACTTACATCTCTAGCCTATTGACGTGATGGTCTTTCACGGTCCTCAGGGATACCTTGTTTTGAGGGGGGCTTCACGCTTAGATGCCTTCAGCGTTTATCCTGTCCGAACATAGCTACCCAGCACTACCGTTGGCACGATAACTGGTCCACCAGTGGTCCGTTCACCCCGGTCCTCTCGTACTAGGGGCAACTCCTCTCAAGTATCCTACACCCACGGAAGATAGGGACCGAACTGTCTCACGACGTTCTAAACCCAGCTCACGTACCTCTTTAAATGGCGAACAGCCATACCCTTGGGACCTGCTCCAGCCCCAGGATGAGATGAGCCGACATCGAGGTGCCAAACGATGCCGTCGATATGGACTCTTGGGCATCATCAGCCTGTTATCCCCAGCGTACCTTTTATTCGTTGAGCGATGGCCCTTCCACTCGGGACCACCGGATCACTATGGCCGACTTTCGTCTCTGCTCGACTTGTCAGTCTCGCAGTCAGGCTGGCTTATGCCATTGCACTCGACGACCGATTTCCGACCGGTCTGAGCCAACCTTCGCGCGCCTCCGTTACACTTTGGGAGGCGACCGCCCCAGTCAAACTCCCCACCACACAGGGTCCCGGATCCGGATAACGGACCGCGGTTAGACATCAAGCAAAGCAAGGGTGGTATCTCAAGGATGGCTCCGCAGGGACTGGCGTCTCTGTTTCAATGCCTACCACCTATCCTGCACATGCTTGGCCTGATGCCAATGTGAAGCTGGAGTAAAGGTGCATGGGGTCTTTCCGTCTAACCGCGGGTAGCCCGCATCTTCACGGGCAGTTCAATTTCGCTGAGTCTATGTTGGAGACAGCGGGGAAGTCGTTACGCCATTCGTGCAGGTCGGAACTTACCCGACAAGGAATTTCGCTACCTTAGGACCGTTATAGTTACGGCCGCCGTTTACTGGGGCTTCAATTCAAGGCTTGCACCTCTCCTTTTAACCTTCCAGCACCGGGCAGGCGTCAGACTGTATACGTCGTCTTACGACTTCGCACAGCCCTGTGTTTTTAGTAAACAGTCGCCACCCCCTAGTTTGTGCCCCCGCCCAATAGTTGCCTACTGAACGGGCCTCCTTCTCGCGAACTTACGGAGGTATTTTGCCGAGTTCCTTCAACATAGTTCTCTCAAGCGCCTTGGTATTCTCTACCAGTCCACCTGTGTCGGTTTAGGGTACGATCTTATGGAGGGCTATTTCCAGGGACCTCTGAGCAGCCCAATCAATCCGATAAGACTGAACTACCTTTGAGATCCGTCACCATCTCCTGGCGCAGGAATATTAACCTGCTTCCCATCGACTACGCCTTTCGGCCTCGCCTTAGGGGTCGGCTTACCCTGCTCAGATTAGCTTTAAGCAGGAACCCTTGGACTTTCGGCGAGAGGGTCTCTCACCCTCTTTGTCGCTACTTATATCATCATTCTCACTAGTGATCTCTCCACCGGATGCCTCACAGCCCGGCTTCACAGAAAGCGCCTTGCCTCCAAAATCTTCTTTCGAAGACTGAAGAGGCATTGCGCTATGTCACACTACGCTCTGCTACCGCGTGCATAAATGCACACCCTAAGCTTCGGCTCATGGCTTGAGCCCCGTTACATCTTCGCCGCAGGACAACTTAATTAGACCAGTGAGCTGTTACGCTATCTTTAAAGGATGGCTGCTTCTAAGCCAACCTCCTGGTTGTTTTGGTCGTCCCACCTGCTTTCCCACTTAGCCATGAATTAGGGGCCTTAGCTGTAGGTCAGGGTTGTTTCCCTCTTCACGACGGACGTTAGCACCCGCCGTGTGTCTGCCAGATATTACTCCTCGGTATTCGGAGTTTGGTTAGGATCAGTAAGTCTGTGGGACCCCATTACCCATCCAGTGCTCTACCCCCGAGGGTATTCGTCTGACGCTCTACCTAAATAGATTTCGCAGAGAACCAGCTATCTCCAAGTTTGATTGGCCTTTCACCCCTAGCCACAACTCATCCCGACCTTTTTCAACAGGTGTGGGTTCGGACCTCCAGTTGGTGTTACCCAACCTTCATCCTGGTCATGGCTAGATCACTTGGTTTCGGGTCTGATCCCACAAACTCATTCGCCCTATTAAGACTCGCTTTCGCTGCGCCTACACCTAACGGCTTAAGCTTGCTTGTGAGACCAAGTCGATGACCCATTATACAAAAGGTACGCCGTCAGGACTCGAGGTCCCTCCGACTGCTTGTAGGCGTCCGGTTTCAGGTACTGTTTCACTCCCCTCGTCGGGGTGCTTTTCACCTTTCCCTCACGGTACTGGTTCGCTATCGGTCAGTAAGGAGTACTTAGCCTTCGAAGGTGGTCCTCCGATCTTCAGACAGGATTTCACGTGTCCCGCCCTACTTAATGCGTCAAATTGAGCTTCCTATACGGGGCTGTCACCCGCTGTGGCCGGCCTTTCCAGACCGTTCT
>NZ_CP019937.1:27500-135000 GCF_002117445.1 Ketogulonicigenium robustum | reverse complement strand
CAGTTTAGCGCCGCAGGGCGGCTGACGATGGTGGTGATCAGGGCGCCAACCTCGCGGCTAGGGCCAGTCGCGGCGGACAGCGTGGCAAGCTCGTCCGCAGTCGCGGCGGCCAGAACGCAATCGGCCAGAACTTCGCCCGCAGGCCCGGGCGAGATTTCCTGCAGCATCGGCAGAATCAGCGCGCGCGCCCGCGTGGTATCCTGGGCGAAAGCAGGCAGCGCAAAAGCGGCCAGCATGACGGAAAATACGATCTTCTTCATGACCATGTCCTTGTTCCTTACCGCAATACCGGCGGCCGATAGGGTGCCGCGCCGGTGCGACGTATGACGCATTCGCTGTATACATCCAGCGGGTCGCGTCGTCTTAGATAATCACTCGTCAGCCCGACTGCCAGTTCTGCCGTCGGGCCGGATCGGCTGTTGAAACCGACGGTGACTTCACCCGTCGGCCCCATGCTGGCGCGGGCCTGCTGTTCGCAATGCTCGGCCGCCGCTACAATATCAACCTCGCCGCGGGGGGCGCTTGCACAAGCCCCAAGGGCCATCAGCCCCGAGGCCGCCAGCACGATCCCCCCTGCGCGCATCACAGCCAAGCGCCCTGCAGTGCCGTCATCGCCGCCGCGCTGCCAATCAGGCCGCTGCCCAAATTGCCGACCACGCAGCTTTGTGTCGCTTGCCGACCTGCGATCGTCATAACCGTCTGGCCCGCTTGGGTGGATGCAACGCCCGTGAACGCCCCCGCAGCCAGTGACGCAAGCTCGGACGGGGTGGCGTTATCGATGACGCAGTCGGTGACAGGTGTCACCAAGGCTGCCGGCACGCGCCCCGCGATGGCGCTGTCCACGGCCTGCTTGGCCAAAGCGCGCGATGTATCGGTCACCGCGCTTTCGCTGATGCACCCCGACAGCGCCACAACCCCGCAAAGAACCGCCAGCGCGCGCATGTTAGTACACACGCGCTTTGGGCGCGATTTTCTTCAGGTCGATACCGCCTTCGTCAACTGTCGTCAGCGGCTCGAGGTGAACGGGACGAAAGGCGAGCGAAACATTGTTCCCCTCGACCCATGCCAGCGAGTGCTTGCGCCAGTTCACGTCATCGCGGTTCGGGTAATCTTCGTGGGCATGGGCGCCGCGCGATTCCTTGCGCGCTTCGGCGGCCACAATGGTCGCCAGCGCGTTCGGCATCAGGTTCGTCAGCTCCAGCGTCTCCATCAGATCGCTGTTCCATACCAAGCTGCGGTCGGTCACCTTCAGATCGCCAACCTTGGCGGCGACGGCGGCCATCTTCTCGACCCCCTCGGCCAAGGTCTTGTCGGTGCGGAACACCGCAGCATCGGCCTGCATCGTCTTTTGCATTTCCAACCGCAGATCAGCAGTCGTCGTGCTGCCATTGGCATAGCGTAGCGCATCAAAACGATCGAACGCCTTGGCGATACCGTGCGGGTTCAGCGCCGGATTCGGCGTCCCCGCCTGAATGATCTGGCCCGCGCGAATAGCAGCCGCCCGCCCGAACACCACCAGATCGATCAACGAATTCGACCCGAGGCGGTTCGCCCCGTGCACACTGGCACAGCCCGCTTCGCCCACGGCCATCAGGCCGGGCTGGACGCGGTCGGGGTTCTCGGCGGTGGGGTTCAGAACCTCGCCCCAATAGTTCGTGGGAATACCGCCCATGTTGTAGTGCACGGTCGGCAGAACGGGGATCGGCTCTTTCGTCAGGTCAACACCTGCGAAAATGCGCGCGGATTCCGAAATGCCCGGCAGGCGCTCGTGCAGCGTTTCGGGCGGCAAGTGGTTCAGGTGCAGATAGATGTGGTCTTTGTTCGGACCCACGCCCCGCCCTTCGCGAATCTCGATGGTCATGCAACGCGAAACCACGTCGCGGCTGGCAAGATCTTTATAGGTCGGGGCGTAGCGTTCCATAAAACGCTCGCCTTCCGAATTGGTCAGGTAACCACCCTCGCCGCGCGCGCCTTCGGTGATCAGACAGCCCGAGCCGTAGATCCCCGTCGGGTGGAACTGCACAAATTCCATGTCCTGTAGCGGCAGCCCAGCGCGGGCCACCATACCACCGCCATCGCCCGTGCAGGTGTGGGCCGAGGTCGCGCTGAAATACGCCCGCCCGTAACCGCCCGTCGCCAGCACGACCATCTTGGCCGAAAAAACGTGGAAGGTACCGTCATCCAATTTCCACGCCAGAACGCCCGTGCAGACACCGTCTTCGGACATGATCAGGTCGATGGCGAAATATTCAATGTAGAACTCGGCCTGCTGTTTCAGGCTTTGGCCATAAAGCGTGTGCAAAATGGCGTGGCCGGTGCGGTCAGCCGCGGCGCAGGTGCGCTGCACCGGCGGGCCTTCACCATATTCGGTCGTGTGGCCACCAAAGGGACGCTGGTAGATCTTGCCTTCTTCGGTGCGGCTGAAGGGCACGCCATAGTGCTCTAGCTCGTACACGGCCTTGGGGGCCTCTCGGGCCAGATATTCCATCGCATCAGTGTCGCCCAGCCAGTCGCTGCCCTTCACCGTATCATACATGTGCCACTGCCAGCTGTCGGGGCCCATGTTGCCCAAGCTGGCCGCAATGCCGCCCTGCGCCGCAACCGTGTGGCTGCGCGTCGGGAAAACCTTGGAAATACAAGCGGTGCGCAAGCCCTGTTCGGCCATGCCCAGCGTTGCACGCAGGCCAGCGCCACCAGCGCCGACCACCACGACGTCATATTCATGCGTCTCGTATGTGTAAGCTGCCACTTCGGTCCCTTTGGCGAAAAGTTATTCAGGTTGGCCCAGCGCCAGACGCACCAGCGCCAGAATGCCGGTCGCGATTAGCAGCCACGAAAGGCCGCGCGCCAGCATGACCGCCACTTCACGGGCGTAGCCGTGCAGGTAATCCTCGATCATCATCTGGGCGCCAACGGCAAAGTGGCGCATCCCCACCACCAAGGTCATCCCCAGAACGATAATGGGAAACGGGCGTGCCAGATAAAGGCGCGCCTGATCGAACGGCAAAAACAACGCATGCCCCAAGACCCAGATCAGGCAAGGCACCAGCAGCAGCAGCCCATAGGCACTGGTCGTCATGAAGATGTGATCCAGCGTGCCGGTACGCGAAGCGCCGTTCCCGACAGCGCGTTTACGATCTGTAAGATACCGCATTCTCGCCTCCCTCAGATCAGGCAAAACAGGCCGACGGTCAGCGCCGTCAACACGAACGAACCTATCACGGCAGCCCAGCCCAGACGTTCCGCCGTCTGGATCTTCAGCCCGTAGCCGCGATCAAAAATCAAATGCCGTGCCCCTGCAAGGAAATGATACCACATCGCCCACAGCGAGCCGACAATGATCAGCCGCCCGATCCAGCTTGTGATCACCCAATGCACCGGCCCGAACCAATCTGGCCCCATTGCAACGCCCAGCAGCCACCATACCACCAAAACGGTACCTGCGATCAGTGCGTTACCGGTGATACGTGTCAGCAGAGACGACACGGATGTCATCTGGAAACGATAATATTTTCCCAGCATGAAGGGCGACAGCGGACGCCTGCCCTTTTGCATATCGGCCATAAACGCCACCTCTTGCTTGCGGGGCACCGCGGCTAAAAAAGCAGCAAAGCCCTCTGGCGATGCCGCATTGCATATCCGATCCGATCACGAAGTCACGGGAAAAACGCGCGGGGCCGGGCCGATTGGCTGGATGTTATCGCAAAACATGCCGTTTGTGATCACACCCAGCCGCCTTGCGCCCCCGCGCCCCCGAATCAAAGCTGGCCGAGCTTCATTTCCGGCGTATAGGTCACATCGACATCCTTTGTGACGGCCTGCCCGCAGCGCATGACTCCGTTCGCAGCATCAAAGGCATAGGTCGGGTCGCCATACAGCGTCCAGCCCTTGGACAGGGCCTCGGTCACCTTGTGGCAAAAGGCCGATGTGTCGTCGGCGGTCAACAGGCGATAGGCTTTCATATGCGGGCTCCTTCCAGCAGCAAACGGGTTTGGCCCAAGGGTTACGCCCCCCGCGCACCAAAGGCGAGCGCTAACAATGGCCCAGCCCCTTCAGCCGTGCTTGCGCGAAAGCGAAGGCGGGTTTACGCAAGGCGCGTCAAAGCAAGAAAATGCTTGAAAAGACCCGTTCAACGAGGAGACCACCCCATGGCTAGACCCAAAATTGCGCTGATCGGCGCCGGTCAGATCGGCGGCACGCTGGCCCATCTGGCAGCGATCAAAGAACTGGGCGATGTCGTCCTGTTCGACATTTCCGAGGGCACCCCGCAAGGCAAGGCGCTGGACATCGCACAATCGGGCCCGTCGGAGGGTTTCGACGCCACGCTGAAAGGCACGAACGACTACGCCGATATTGCTGGTGCCGATGTTTGCATCGTCACCGCCGGCGTGCCGCGCAAGCCCGGGATGAGCCGTGATGACCTGCTGGGCATTAACCTGAAAGTTATGAAATCGGTCGGCGAAGGCATTGCCAAACACGCCCCCGACGCCTTCGTCATCTGCATCACCAACCCGCTGGACGCCATGGTGTGGGCGCTGCAACAATTCTCGGGCCTGCCCGCGCACAAGGTTGTCGGCATGGCCGGCGTGCTCGATTCGGCCCGCTTCCGCCACTTCCTGTCTGTCGAATTCAACGTGTCGATGAAGGATGTGACCGCATTCGTGCTGGGCGGCCACGGTGACACGATGGTGCCGCTGGCCCGCTATTCGACCGTCGCCGGCATCCCCCTGCCCGATCTGGTCGAAATGGGCTGGACGACGCAAGACAAGCTGGACGGCATCATCCAGCGCACCCGTGATGGCGGCGCTGAAATCGTCGGTCTGCTGAAGACGGGTTCGGCCTTCTACGCGCCTGCGACCTCGGCGATCGAGATGGCGGAAAGCTATCTGAAAGACCAAAAACGCGTTCTGCCCTGCGCCGCCTATGTCGATGGTGCGTTTGGTCTCGATGGCCTTTATGTCGGCGTCCCTGCCGTCATCGGCGCGAACGGCATCGAAAAGGTCGTCGGCATCAAGCTGACCGCCGACGAACAAGCCATGTTCGACAAGTCGGTCGAATCGGTGAAGGGCCTTGTCGCCGCGTGCAAGGGCATCGACGCCACCCTGGCCTGATCGCCGGGCGAAAAAGCAAGTAGAACGGGGCCGGATCAGCGCTGATCCGGCCCCGTTACATGTTAGCGCCAGACTATTGATCACCTTGTGATCACATGATTAAATACTGTGATCACAAATGTCGGAATTTCACCAAACTGCTAGAAATATCAGTTCTGGCACGCGTTGACCTGTGATTGATAGGCCATAGGTTTCATGGACGGTCAGCGATCGGTTCTGGCCTCACATCGGGTGGTGCGGGATACAGCAATGAACATCCACGAATATCAAGCCAAGGGCTTGTTGCGCGACTTCGGCCTTCCTGTCGGACAGGGGGAAATCATCCTGACACCAGACGCCGCCGATCAGGCTGCGGCTGCGCTGCCTGGCCCGCTGTGGGTCGTGAAAGCGCAGATCCATGCGGGCGGACGCGGCAAGGGCCACTTTCGTGAAACGGCTGCCGGCCTTGGCGGGGGCGTGCGGCTGGCACGCTCGGCCACCGAGGCGGCCGATATCGCCCGCCAGATGCTGGGGCAAACGCTGGTCACAGCCCAAACGGGCGCAGCGGGCCGCAAAGTCGGGCGCGTTTATCTGGAAGCCGGGGCCGATATCGCCCACGAATTTTACCTCGCACTGCTGATCGACCGCCAAACTTCGCGCATTTCCTACGTCTGCTCGACCGAGGGCGGCATGGACATTGAGACCGTCGCTGCCGAGACACCCGAAAAAGTCATCAGCTTCAGCGTTGATCCGGCTGCGGGTTACCAGCCGTGGCACGGGCGTCGCATCGCATTCGCACTGGGGTTGACCGGCGCGCAAGTCAAGGAATGCGTCGATCTGGCCGGCAAGCTTTATACCGCATTCACCCAATGCGACATGGAGATGCTGGAGATCAACCCGCTGGTCACCGACCCTGCGGGGCACCTGCGCTGCCTTGATGCGAAAATCGCGTTCGATAACAACGCGCTGTATCGCCACCCCGCCATCGCCGCCTTGCGCGACGAAACCGAGGAAGACCCCAAAGAGCTGGTCGCCTCGAAATACGACCTGAATTACATCGCCCTTGATGGCACCATCGGCTGCATGGTAAATGGCGCGGGCCTTGCCATGGCCACGATGGATATCATCAAGCTGTATGGCGCCGCGCCCGCGAACTTCCTCGATGTCGGCGGTGGCGCCACGGCTGAGAAGGTGACCGAGGCGTTCAAGATCATCACGTCCGACCCGAACGTTCAGGGCATTCTGGTGAACATCTTTGGCGGCATTATGCGCTGCGACATCATTGCCGAGGGCATCATCGTCGCCGTGCAAGAGGTGGGCCTGAAAGTGCCGCTGGTCGTGCGGCTGGAAGGCACGAATGTCGAGCTGGGCAAGGAAATCATCCGCAATTCCGGCTTGAACGTCATCCCCGCCGACGATCTGGCCGACGCCGCCCAAAAGATCGTGCAAGCGGTGAAGGCGGGCTGATGCCGCACCCCCGCGCACATTCGCAATCCACGTCTTCGCAATCCACGTCGGGCATCATGCAGATGCCACCCAGACCGTAGCAGGGGCCTTCGAGGAGAGTTCCATGGCGATACTGATAAACGAAAGCACCAAGGTCATCTGTCAGGGCATCACCGGTGCGCAAGGCTCGTTCCATTCGGGGCAAGCCATTGCCTACGGCACCAAGATGGTCGGCGGCGTGACCCCCGGCAAGGGCGGCACCACTCACCTTGATCTGCCGGTTTTCAATACCGTGCACGAGGCTGTGGAACGCACCGGCGCGGATGCCACCGTGATCTACGTGCCCCCGCCCTTCGCAGCTGATTCGATCCTCGAGGCGATCGACGCGGAAATCCCGCTGATTGTCGCCATCACCGAAGGTATTCCGGTGCTGGATATGATGCGCGTCAAGCGCGCGCTGCAGGGCAGCAAGTCGCGCCTGATCGGGCCGAACTGCCCGGGGCTGCTGACGCCGAATGCCTGCAAGATCGGCATTATGCCCGGCAATATCTTCAGCACCGGCAGCGTCGGCGTCGTCTCGCGCTCGGGCACGCTGACGTACGAGGCGGTCAAGCAGACCACCGATGTCGGCCTTGGCCAGTCGACGGCCGTCGGCATTGGCGGCGACCCGATCAAAGGGTCAGAGCATATTGATATTCTGGAAATGTTTTTGGCCGACCCTGACACCGCGTCGATCATCATGATCGGCGAAATCGGCGGCAGCGCCGAGGAAGACGCCGCACAATTCCTGAAAGATGAGAAGGCGCGGGGCCGTTGGAAGCCCGTCGCCGGTTTCATCGCAGGCCGCACCGCCCCCCCGGGCCGCCGCATGGGTCATGCCGGCGCCGTCATTTCGGGCGGGAAAGGTGATGCCGAATCGAAGATCGAGGCGATGCGCAGCGCGGGCATCGTCGTCGCAGACAGCCCCGCCACTTTGGGCCAAGCCGTCCTGGAAGCCATCTCGGGCTGAGTGCCCCTTTAGAAGCAAGAGTCATGAACGACCAATCCCCCCAAGCCCTGCGCGCCGCCGATATGCTGAATGGCGCGAATGCTGATTACATCGACCACCTGCAGGCGCGCTATGACGCCAACCCGCAGGATGTCGACGAAAGCTGGCGCGCCCTGTTTGCCGCCATGGGCGAGACGGCACAGCCGCAGACCGACGGCCCGTCATGGGCGCGCCGCGACTGGCCGCCGCTGCCCAGCGGCGATGCCATTGCCGCGCTGGATGGCCAATGGCCTGGCGAAGCATCGCCCGCGCAACAGATGCAAACCACCACGCAAAAACTGCAGGACAAGGCCGCAGCAGCAGGTCAGGTCGTGTCCGAGGGGCAACTGCGCGGCGCCGTGATCGATTCGCTGCGCGCGCTGATGCTGATCCGCGCCTATCGCATCCGCGGGCATCTGGCCGCCGACCTAGACCCGCTGGGGATGCAGGCCAAGCCCTACTACCCCGAACTGGACCCCGCATCCTACGGCTTCGGCCCCGAGGATATGGACCGCCCGATTTTCATCGACAACGTGCTTGGCTTGGAAATCGCGACCATGAACCAGATCATCGATCTGGTGCGCCGCACGTACTGCGGCACCTTCGCGCTGCAATACATGCACATCTCCGACCCCGCCCAATCGGCATGGCTGAAGGAACGGATCGAGGGCTACGGCAAGGAAATCACCTTCACCCGCGAGGGACGCCGCGCCATCCTGAACAAGCTTGTCGAGGCCGAAGGCTTTGAAAAGTTCTTGCATGTCAAATACATGGGCACCAAGCGCTTTGGTCTGGACGGCGGCGAGGCCCTGATCCCCGCGATGGAACAGATCATCAAACGCGGCGGCGCCATGGGCGTGCAAGAGGTCGTCATGGGCATGCCCCACCGCGGCCGCCTGTCGGTGCTGGCGAACGTTCTGTCCAAACCCTACCGTGCGATTTTCAACGAATTCCAAGGCGGCAGCTTTAAGCCCGACGATGTCGACGGCTCGGGCGATGTGAAATACCACCTTGGCGCGTCATCCGACCGCGAGTTTGACGGCAACAAAGTCCACCTGTCGCTGACGGCCAACCCCTCGCACCTTGAGGCGGTGAACCCCGTCGTGCTGGGCAAGGTGCGCGCCAAACAAGCGCAGCTGAACGACAAAGACCGCACCAAGGTGCTGCCGATCCTGCTGCATGGCGATGCGGCCTTTGCAGGTCAGGGCGTCGTGGCCGAATGCTTCGGCCTGTCTGGCCTTGTCGGACATAAAACCGGCGGTACGATCCATATCGTGGTGAACAACCAGATCGGCTTTACCACCGCGCCCAGCTATTCGCGTTCGTCCCCTTACCCGACCGACATCGCCCTGATGGTCGAGGCACCGATCTTCCACGTGAACGGTGACGACCCCGAGGCTGTCGTCCACGCCGCGCGCGTTGCGACCGAATTCCGCCAGCTGTTCCACAAGGACGTGGTGATCGACATCTTCTGCTACCGCCGCTTTGGTCACAACGAGGGCGACGAGCCGATGTTCACCAACCCGGCGATGTACAAGACCATCAAGGGCCACAAAACGACCCTGACCCTCTATACCGACCGCCTGGTCGCCGACGGGCTGATCCCCGAAGGTGAGATCGAGGAAATGAAGGCGCGCTTCCAAAGCCACCTGAATGACGAGTTCGAGGCCGCAAAAGCCTATAAACCGAATAAGGCCGACTGGCTGGACGGCCGCTGGGCGCATTTGGGCCGCCCTGCGCAGGACAATACCCCGCGCGTTGCGACGGCGATTTCGCCCGAAACCATGGCCGAGATCGGCACCGCGCTGACCACGCAGCCCGAGGGATTGCACCTACACAAAACGGTGGATCGCTTGCTGGAGGCGAAGCGAAACATGTTCGTAACCGGCGAAGGGTTCGACTGGGCCACTGCCGAAGCCATGGCCTTCGGCAGCCTGCTGACCGAGGGCTATCCCGTCCGTCTTTCGGGGCAGGATTCGACGCGCGGCACGTTCAGCCAGCGTCACTCGGCTTTTATCGACCAGCAAAGCGAACAGCGTTACTACCCGATGAACAACATCCGTGCCGGCCAAGCCCAGTACGAGGTGATCGATTCCATGCTGTCGGAATATGCGGTTCTGGGCTTTGAATACGGCTATTCGCTGGCCGAACCGAACGCGCTGACTTTGTGGGAAGCGCAATTCGGCGACTTCGCCAACGGCGCGCAGATCATGTTCGACCAGTTCATTTCCTCGGGCGAATCGAAGTGGCTGCGGATGTCGGGCCTTGTGATGCTGCTGCCCCACGGGTTCGAGGGCCAAGGCCCCGAGCACTCCTCGGCGCGGCTTGAACGCTTTTTGCAGATGTGCGGCGGCGACAACTGGATCGTGGCCAACTGCACGACGCCTGCCAACTACTTCCACATCCTGCGCCGCCAACTGCACCGCGACTTCCGCAAGCCGCTGGTGCTGATGACGCCGAAATCGCTGCTGCGCCACCGTTTGGCCACGTCGAAAGCGGCGGATTTCACCGGCGACAGCTCGTTCCACCGCGTGCTGTGGGATGATGCACAACTGGGCAATTCGGCCACGCAACTGCAGCCCGATGACAAGATCAAGCGCGTGGTCATTTGTTCGGGCAAGGTCTACTATGACCTGCTGGAAGAACGCGACGCCCGCGGCCTGACCGATGTTTACCTGATGCGTCTGGAGCAATTCTATCCGTTCCCGACCATGACATTGGTGCGCGAATTGGGCCGGTTCAAGGATGCCGAAATGGTGTGGTGTCAAGAAGAGCCCCGCAACCAAGGCGGTTGGAGTTTTGTCGACCCCAACCTTGAATGGGTTCTGAATAAAATCGAGGCGAAGCACCGCCGCGCCGTCTACGTTGGCCGCGCCGCATCCGCATCGCCTGCGACGGGGCTTGCAAGCCAGCACAAAGCCCAGCAAAACGCCCTTGTCGACGAAGCCCTGACCATCAAAGGAAACTGAGCCATGAGCACCGAAGTCCGTGTTCCGACGCTAGGCGAAAGCGTCACCGAAGCGACCGTGGCAACATGGTTCAAGAAACCCGGCGATGCTGTCGCCGTCGACGAGATGCTGTGCGAGCTGGAGACAGACAAGGTTACGGTCGAGGTTCCCTCGCCCGTTGCCGGCACCCTGTCCGAAGTGATCGCCGCCGAGGGTGAGACCGTCGGCGTGGGCGCATTGCTGGCGCATATCGCCGAAGGGGCCGCAGCCGCAAAGCCCGCCGCTGCGCCCGCACCCGAAAAGGCGCCCGAGGAAGCCAAAGAAGCCGAACCGGCCCCCAGTGCACCGAAGGGCGATGATGCGCCTTCGGCCCGCAAACTGATGGCCGAAAACAACATCGCCCCCGACAGCGTGACGGGCACCGGCCGCGATGGCCGCGTGATGAAGGGCGATGTGCTGGCCGCGCTGGTTGCGCAGACCAGCCCGTCGGCCCCTGCTGCCGCGCCTGCGCCCAAGCCCGCCGCCCCGCGCCAAGCCTCGGCCGAGGATGCCCCGCGCGAAGAGCGCGTGAAGATGAGCCGCCTGCGCCAGACCATCGCCCGTCGGCTGAAAGAGGCGCAGAACACAGCCGCCATGCTGACCACCTATAACGAGGTGGACATGACGGCCGTGATGGACCTGCGGAACCAGTACAAAGACCTGTTCGAGAAGAAACACGGCGTGAAGCTGGGCTTCATGTCGTTCTTCACCAAAGCCTGCGCCCACGCGCTGGCCGAAGTGCCCGAGGTGAACGCGGAAATCGACGGTGATAGCGTTATTTATAAGCGCTATGTCCACATGGGCGTGGCCGTCGGCACGCCGAACGGGCTGGTCGTGCCGGTCGTGCGCGACGCCGACAGCAAGTCCTTTGCGCAGATCGAAAAAGACATTGCCGGTTACGGGCGCAAAGCGCGCGAGGGCAAGCTCTCGATCGACGACATGCAAGGCGGCACCTTCACCATCTCGAACGGTGGGGTCTACGGGTCGCTGATGTCATCGCCGATTTTGAACCCGCCGCAATCTGGCATCTTGGGCATGCACAAAATCCAGGACCGCCCCGTTGCGATCAATGGCCAAGTCGTCATCCGCCCGATGATGTATCTGGCGCTGTCGTATGACCACCGCATTGTCGATGGCCAAGGGGCCGTGATCTTCCTTGTCCGTGTCAAGGAAGCGCTGGAAGACCCCCGCCGCCTGTTGATGGACCTGTAAACGCCGGAGCGTGCCATGACCCCTGAATTGATCGTCCTTGTCCTTGCGGCGCTATTGCAGGTGATCCAGATTCTGGGGTCGGGCATCCTGACGGCCCAAGCAGGGTTGTCGCAATGGAATGTCGGCCCCCGTGACACGACACCTGCCATGCCCCCCGTCCTGGGGCGCATGGCGCGGGTCGTCAACAACCACACCGAAGGGCTGATCCTGTTCGCGATCGCCGCGCTTGTCACTGCGCTGACGGGCCAAAGCACCGCGCTGACGGCCACGCTGGCGTGGCTCTATCTGGCGGCGCGTGTGCTTTACATTCCGGCCTATGCCTTTGGCTGGTCGCCATGGCGGTCGGCTATCTGGATGGTGGGCTTTGTTTCCACAATCGTCATGTTGCTTGCCACGTTGTTCTGAATGCCCGCAGCGGCCGCGGCTGCGGCACCTGCCCACTGCCTTAATAAGGAAATGCCATGTCCAGCTATGACCTGATCGTGATCGGCGCCGGCCCCGGGGGATATGTCTGTGCGATTCGCGCGGCCCAGTTAGGGCTGAAGACAGCCGTTATTGAGGGGCGCGAGACCTTGGGCGGCACCTGCCTGAATGTCGGCTGCATCCCGTCCAAGGCGCTGCTGCACGCGACGCATAACCTGCACGAGGCCGAGCATAACTTTGCCAAAATGGGGCTGGAAGGCGCGGCGCCGACCGTAAACTGGGCCCAGATGCAAGCTTACAAGGGCGACGTCGTCGGCCAGAACACCGGCGGCATCGAGTTCCTGTTCAAAAAGAACAAGATCACGTGGATAAAGGGCTGGGCCAGCATTCCTGCCGCGGGTCAGGTGCGCGTCGGCGACGAAACATATACCGCCAAGCATATCGTCATCGCATCGGGGTCCGAGCCTGCCAGCCTGCCCGGCCTGACGATTGACGAGAAAACCATCGTCAGCTCGACCGGCGCGCTGTCCTTGGACAAGATCCCTGCCCGTCTGGCTGTTATCGGCGCAGGTGTGATCGGGCTGGAACTGGGGTCGGTCTACGCGCGCCTTGGCAGCGAAGTGACGGTGATCGAATACCAAGACAAGATCACCCCCGGCATGGATGGCGACGTGCAGCGCACGCTGCAGCGCATCCTTTCCAAGCAGGGGCTGAAGTTCATCATGGGCGCCGCCGTGCAAGAGGCAACCGTCGATGAAACTGGCGCCACGCTGCGCTACAAGCTGAACAAGTCGGGCGAGGAGGCCACGCTGGCCGCCGACACCGTTCTGGTCGCCACCGGCCGCCGCCCCTATACGGACGGCCTCGGCCTTGCCGATTTGGGCGTAGCCATGACACCGCGCGGACAGATCCAGACCGACGGGCATTACGCCACCAACGTCGCGGGCATCTATGCCATCGGCGATGCGATCACCGGCCCGATGCTGGCGCACAAAGCCGAAGACGAAGGCATCGCCATTGCCGAAATTCTAGCGGGCCAAGCGGGCCATGTGAATTACGACATCATCCCCGGCGTGATCTACACCACCCCCGAAGTTGCCAGCGTCGGCGCGACCGAGGAAGCCCTGAAAGAATCGGGCCGCCCCTATAAAGTCGGCAAGTTCAGCTTCATGGGCAACGCCCGCGCAAAGGCGGTTTTCCAAGGCGAGGGCTTCGTCAAGCTGCTGGCCGACAAGGAAACCGACCGTATTCTGGGCGTTCACATCATCGGCCCTGCCGCGGGCGATCTGGTCCACGAAATCTGCGTCGCGATGGAATTTGGCGCGGCGGCCGAGGATATCGCCCGCACCTGCCACGCCCACCCGACCTTCTCGGAAGCGGTGCGCGAGGCGGCACTTGCCTGCAACAGCGGCGCTATCCACGCCTGATAGCCCCCTGCAACGGGCAGAGATCCGCTTTCACGTGGATTTCTGCCCCCCTTGCGCCTATCATGGGATGTTAAGGTGTTGCGCTGAAACTGCGCGACAGCATTGCAGGTAGTCGCTCATGTTGGAATTTCAGGACGTCAGTAAGTCCTTTTGGACGGGAACGCAGCGCAAGGTCATTTTGAACCACGCCTCGTTTCGGGTCGATTTGGGGCGGTCGCTGGGCATTCTGGCGCCGAACGGCACCGGCAAAACCACCCTTATCAATATGATGGCGGGGCTGGAAAAGCCGGACGAAGGCAAAATCATCCGCGACTGCAAGATCTCGTTCCCGCTGGGCTTCATGGGCGGCGTGGTCAACCGGATATCGGGCAAGGAAAACGCCCGCTATATCGCCAATATTTACGGCCTCGACGATGATTATGTCGAAGCTTTCGCGCGGTGGCTGGCGGGCCTAGGCGAATATTTCGACATGCCGGTCGGAACCTATAGCGCGGGGATGCGCGCGCGCCTGACCGTATCATTAATGCTGGCGCTGGATTTCGACATCTACCTGATCGACGAAGGCATGCCGACCACCACAGACGTGGAATTCAACCGCAAGGCTGGCGCGATCCTGCGTGAGCGTCTGGAAAAATCCACTGTGATTATCGTATCGCACCAAGCAAACACGTTGGAAAGATTCGTCGATCGTGCTGCTGTTTTGCGTGACGGCACGCTACACATGTTTGAAACGCTGGAAGAGGCGAAACAACTTTATGACTATACCGCCTAAAGTCCGCCGGTTTCGCCCGCGCCCCGAGGCTGACCTGAACAGCCAAGACCCCAGCCAAGCGCAATCGTCGGCCACGGCCGACACGCAGGGCGATGCGCCTGCAGCTGCCCCCTCGCAAGACCCCAATGTGATCGCGACCGAGGGACTGACCCCGCGCCAACTGCGCACGGCGCGCAGGCTGGCCCAGCGGCACGGGCTGACCTTTACGTCCGACTTTGACGCCGTGGCACAGCTGCGCGCGCGGGGCGTCGACCCGTTCGGCGGCAACAGCCTGCTGGATATCATCCCTGATGATGGCCAAGGGCAAAACGCACCCTCGCCCATTACCGAAGGCTTGCCGGCCAAGCGCGCGACGACAGAACCCGCCCGCACAGTCGGCAACGTACGCCCGACGTCAGCCCCCGGCCCCATGCTGGACATGGCCGCCGACCGCAGCCAAGAGATTTTGGCCCTGCAGCGCGACATCGCCCGCCGCCGCCGCCGCAAGCTAGGGCTGTTGATAGCGCGCCTTAGCTTCTTTGTACTGCTGCCGACCTTTATTGCGGGCTGGTATTTCTATGTGATTGCAACGCCGATGTACGCGACGGAATCGGAATTTTCGATCGATCAGCCTGTCTCGGCCGTCAATGCCAGCGTGGGAAGCGGCTCGTCCCTAGTCTCGGCCTCGGTCACGGGGATCATCCAAGACAGCGTGACGGTGCAGTCCTATCTGACATCGCGCACGGCGATGATGCGGCTGGACGAAGACTTGGGCTTCCGCACACACTTCAGCCAAGACTGGATCGACCCGCTGCAACGGCTGCCCAACGATGCCGCCTACGAGGACGCCTACAAGATATTCGAGCGGAACGTAAAAGTCGGTTTCGACCCGACCGAAGGCATCCTGCGGATGGAGGTGATCGCCGCCGACCCCGAGACCAGCGAGGCCTTTGCAAAGGCGCTGGTCGGCTATGCGGAAGAACAGATCGACCGCCTGACCTTACGCCTGCGCGAAGCGCAGATGGCCGATGCCGAACAAAGCTACCAAAACGCCGAACAGCGCAGGACCGACGCGCTCAACGCATGGCTGGCCATTCAGCAAGACGTGCAGCAGGTCGACCCATCCAGTGAGACAATGGTCAAGATGAACCAGATCGCCGCGCTGGAGGCTGAAAAGCAGCAACTGCAAATCACGCTGCGTAGCCTGGAGGTTGCGGCGCGCCCAGTCGAATCGCAGCTAGAGCAGTTGCGCCTGCGGATCAACACCATCGAAGGCCTGACCGGCGAGATTCGTGCCTCGCTGACCGCGCCGGAAAACACGTCCTCGCAGGCCAGCAAGAATACCGAGCTACGCATCGCCGAGGAAAACTACAACTTCCAGGTCGATCTTGTCCGCCAAGCGCTGGCGCAGATGGAGGCCTCGCGTCTGGAAGCAGCACGGCAGGTGCGCTATATCAAGATGGGTGTCGAGCCCGTCGCCCCCGATAAGCCCACCTATCCGCGCGCGTTCGAGAATACGATCGTCGCGCTGTTGGTCTTCGCCGGCATCTATCTGATGCTGTCGATCACGGCCTCGGTTCTGCGCGAACAAGTCTCGTCCTGATCATACGGGCGGCGCCAACGGCCCGCCCACCCCCAAGGAGAATACCATGCAGGAAGTCGCCATTGGCCGCCTGAGCGTCGGCAACGACCGCCCGCTGACCCTGATTGCAGGGCCCTGCCAGCTGGAATCGGCAGACCACGCCCAGATGATCGCCGGTACGCTGGCCGAAATCTGCGCCCGCGTGGGCGCGCAGTTCATCTTCAAGGGCAGCTACGACAAGGCCAACCGCACATCGCTGGGCGGGCGGCGCGGCGTCGGGATGGATACCGGCCTGAAAATTCTGGAAGGCGTGCGCAATTCAATCGGCTGCCCTGTGCTGACCGACATCCACGAACGGGCCCACTGTGCGCCGGTCGCCATGGCTGTAGACGTGCTGCAGATTCCCGCATTTCTGTGCCGCCAGACCGACCTTCTGCTGGCCGCAGGCGAAACGGGCGCTGCGATCAACATCAAAAAGGGCCAGTTCTTGGCCCCTTGGGACATGGCAAACGTCGCCGAAAAGGTCGCCTCGACCGGCAACAACCGCATCTTGCTGACCGAGCGTGGCGTCTCGTTCGGGTATAACACGCTGGTGACCGATATGCGCGCCCTGCCCATCATGGGCCGCACCGGCTACCCCGTTGTGATGGATGCCACCCATTCGGTGCAACAACCCGGCGGGCAGGGCAACTCATCGGGCGGGCAGCGCGAATTCGCGCCTGTTATGGCGCGCACGGCCGTCAGCTTGGGTATTTCTGCCGTCTTCATCGAAACTCATGAAGACCCGGACAACGCCCCGTCGGATGGGCCGAACATGATCTATCTGGATCAGATGGATCGCGTCATGACATCGCTGATGAAATTCGACGCGCTGGCCAAAGAAGACCCGATGCGCGTTTGACATGCGGCGGGGCACGGCGCGGGCCAATACGCGCCGCGCCCCGAAAAGGTGATTTTGACGTCATTGCGAAAGATGACGCCAAGGCACGGGGGCAAAGCTGA
Source organism: Ketogulonicigenium robustum (assembly GCF_002117445.1). Taxonomy (NCBI): domain Bacteria; kingdom Pseudomonadati; phylum Pseudomonadota; class Alphaproteobacteria; order Rhodobacterales; family Roseobacteraceae; genus Ketogulonicigenium; species Ketogulonicigenium robustum. The sequence goes on along the minus strand of NZ_CP019937.1, from coordinate 118,053 downwards.
AAAATGGGGCTTGAACACCGCCCCAAGGATCAGTAGACACCGCCTCACGGTTGGGGTATCGCCAAGTGGTAAGGCAGCGGTTTTTGGTACCGCCATTCCCAGGTTCGAATCCTGGTACCCCAGCCAATTTTCCAAACAGAACCAGACGCAAGACGCAGTGCATAGCTGCGGCCCAAGTCGTTTGATCAAAGTTCAATTTGGATTCAGTGGCGGCGTAGTTAACGGCGACGCAGGCGGATGATTACATCCACGGCCGAGATTTCGGCCCCGGCGGGGGCTTGCGGCAGACGGCAGATTTCCAGCTGGTCGGCAGGCGCATCGCTAAGCGTGGCCGTATCTTCCCAATAGAAATGCGGGTGATCGTCCAGCCGAGTGTCGAAATACCCTTTCGAGCCATCAACGATGATTTCCCGCAGCAGCCCCGCCTCGCAGAAGGCGCGCAGGGTGTTGTAAACGGTGGCTAGCGACACTTGCTCACCCGCAGCGGTCACAGCCTCGAACAGGCTTTCGGCAGTGACGTGGCGGTCAAGCCCGTCACCGACAAGATGGTTCGCCAACGCAACGCGCTGGCGTGTCGGCCGCAGACCTACGCCATTCAACCATGTCACACTGCGTTGCGCGTAAGCTTCCAGCGTGTCCGAAAGGGGTTTTGCCGTATCCATCACCTTATTATGTGGGAAATGCCGCAGCACCGCAATGCGAATCGCCGCGCCCCCATCCGCCCCGCGCCGCAAATTCGCGCGAGGCACCCTTAATCACGTAGCGCCCTTCCCCTATATCTGCCCCGTCCGCCTTCGCGACGTCCCGTTGCGCTTGCCCTGAATAACCACGGGATGTTAGACGGACGCCAACTGAACGCAGACATGGATATGCCCCTTCGATGACCAGCTACCCGACGCACTTCGACAAAGATGACCTCCTTGCCTGTGCGCGAGGCGAGCTGTTCGGACCTGGCAATGCACAGTTGCCGATGCCGCCCATGCTGATGATGGATCGCATCACCGACATCTCTGCCGATGGCGGGCTGCATGGCAAAGGCCATGTTGTTGCCGAATTCGATATCTCGCCGGACCTGTGGTTCTTTGCCTGCCACTTCCCCGGCAATCCGGTTATGCCCGGCTGCCTTGGCCTTGACGGCCTGTGGCAGTTGACCGGCTTCAATCTGGGCTGGCGCGGCTGGCAAGGCCAAGGTTTTGCCCTGGGCGTCGGCGAAGTAAACCTGAAGGGCATGGTACGGCCCGACCGCAAAATGATCCGCTACTTCGTCGATTTCACCCGCGTGATCGACCGCAAGCTGAAGATGGGCGTGGCCGATGGCCGCGTCGAGGCTGACGGCGAGCTGATTTACACCGTCAAAGACATGAAGGTTGGTCTTGCAGCGCCCGTCGCTGAATAAGCCACCTGAAAGGAGAATGGCCATGCGCCGTGTTGTCGTTACGGGTCTGGGGATCGTCTCCTCGATCGGGAACAATGCTGATGAGGTTACCGCCGCGTTGAAGGCGGGCAAGTCGGGCATTACTGCGAACGAACAAATGAAAGAATACGGCTTCCGCTCGCAGATCGCGGGTGATGTGAAGCTGAACGTCGCCGATCATATCGAAAAGCGCACGCTGCGCTTTATGGGCCCGGGCGCGGCCTATGCATGGATTGCCATGTCGCAAGCCATCGAAGACGCCGGTCTGACCGAGGCCGAAATTTCGAACGAGCGAACAGGCCTGATCGCCGGTTCGGGCGGCCCGTCGACATCGAACCTGTTTGCCGCGCATCAAACCGTACTGAACAGCGGCAGCCCGAAGCGCGTCGGCCCGCTGATGGTGCCGCGCGGCATGTCCTCGACCGTGTCGGCGAACCTGTCGACCGCGTTCAAGATCAAAGGCATCAACTACTCGATCACTTCGGCCTGCTCGACGTCGCTGCACTGCATCGGCGCGGCGGCGGAACAGATCCAATTCGGCAAGCAAGACGTGATGTTCGCCGGCGGCGGCGAGGAACTGGACTGGACCCTGTCCTGCCTGTTCGACGGCATGGGCGCCATGTCGTCCAAGTACAACGACACGCCCGAACTCGCCTCGCGCGCGTTCGATGCGGGCCGTGACGGCTTCGTCATCTCGGCCGGCGGCGCAATCGTCGTGCTGGAAGAACTGGAGCACGCGCTGGCCCGCGGGGCCAAGATTTATGCGGAAGTGACCGGATTTGCCGCCACATCTGATGGCCACGACATGGTTGCCCCCTCGGGCGAGGGTGGCGAGCGCGCGATGCGTCTGGCCCTCAGCACCCTGCCCGATGGCCGCACCGTCAGCTACATCAACGCGCACGGCACATCGACACCCGTCGGTGACGTGGGCGAGGTTGAGGCCGTCCGCCGCGTGTTCGGCGAGGCTCATCCGGTGATTTCCTCGACCAAATCGATGACCGGCCACAGCCAAGGCGCAACCGGCGCGCACGAGGCCGTCTACTGCCTGCTGATGCTGCGCGACGATTTCATTGCGCCTTCGATCAACATCGAAACGCTGGACGCCGCCCTGAAGCCTACCGAGATCGCCGCGACGACAGTCCTTGACGCGGGCCTTGATACTGTGATGACAAACAGCTTCGGCTTTGGCGGAACCAACGGCTCGATGCTGCTGTCCCGCTTTGTGAAATAAGGAACAGCGGCATGACACTCGATCTGAAAGGCAAGCGCGGCCTCGTGATGGGCGTTGCGAACGACCACTCGATCGCATGGGGTATCGCCAAGGCGATGCACGAGGCAGGGGCGGAACTGGCGTTCACCTACCAAGGCGAGGCCTTCGGCAAGCGGCTGAAGCCCCTTGCCGCCTCGGTCGGGTCGGACTTCATGGTCGACGTCGATGTGACGAACGACGAATCGCTGGATCTGGCGTTTGAAATGCTGGCCGAGCGCTGGGGCACGATCGACTTTCTGGTCCACGCCATCGCTTATTCCAACAAAGACGAGCTGACCGGCCGCTTCATCAACACCACGCGCGAGAACTTCAAAACCTCGATGGTGATTTCGGTCTATTCGCTGATCGAAGTCGCCCGCCGCGCCCGCCCGTTGATGCCGAACGGCGGCACAATCCTGACGCTGACCTATCAGGGCTCGAACCGCGTGACGCCGAACTACAACGTCATGGGTGTGGCCAAGGCCGGTCTGGAAAGCGCTGTGCGCTACTTGGCCAACGATCTGGGCCCCGAAGGCATCCGCGTGAACGCCATCTCGCCCGGGCCGATGAAGACGCTGGCAGGTTCGGCCATCGGCGGAGCGCGCACCACGCTGCGCCACACCGAACAGAACTCGCCCCTGCGCGCGAATGCAACGCTCGAGGCGATCGGCGGCACCGCTGTTTGGCTGGCCTCCGACGGCGGGGTTTGCACAACGGGTGAAATCGTCCGCGTCGACGGCGGTTACCACGTTTTGGGTATGCCCCAACAAGAAAACCTGTAAGCTTCAAGGGCGCCACGCGGCGCCCTTTTTGTTGCAGGGAAGACCATGAACACCGAACTGATCGACGCCGCTTGGGATCGCGTGCAGGGCCATGTGCGCCGCACGCCGCTGCTGAATCACCCCGCCCTGGACGCAATCGCAGGGCGCCGCCTGCTGGTGAAGGCCGAATGCCTGCAACTGACGGGGTCGTTCAAGGCCCGCGGCGCATGGGCAGCGGTATCGGCCCTGCCCGCCGGCACCACCGGCGTCATCGCGTATTCGTCGGGCAACCACGCACAAGGCGTGGCCCGCGCCGCAGCCGCGCACGGCCTGCCCGCCGTCATCATCATGCCTGCCGACGCCCCGATAGCCAAGATCGAGGGAACGCGCGCCTTGGGCGGCGAAGTGGTTCTGTATAACCGCGAGACAGAGGACCGCGACGCGATCGGCACGGAAATCGCCGCAGCGCGCGGGCTGGCGTTGATCAAACCCTATGACGATCCGCAGGTGATTGCGGGGCAAGCCTCGGTCGGGATCGAGATTGCGGACGAGCTGGGCGATATTGCCGCCGAAGTTGTCGTCCCCTGTGGGGGTGGCGGCCTGACGGCTGGGATTGCGCTGGCACTGGCGCAGCGCGCCCCGCACATGCGTGTCCGCCCCGCCGAGCCCGAGGGCTTCGACGACACCGCCCGTTCGCTGGCCAAAGGGGTGATCACACGAAACGCCCGCCTTGGTGGGTCGATTTGCGATGCCATCGTCACCCCGCAACCGGGCGATCTGACGTTCCCCATCTTGCAGGCCCATTGCCTATCTGGCCTGACCGTCACCGAAGATCAGGTTTTGCAGACGATGGCGCTGGCCCTGCGCCACATGAAAATCGTAATCGAACCGGGCGGCGCTGTGGCGCTGGCGGCGGCGCTATTCCAGCCGCAGGCCTTTGGCAGCGATACTGTGGTCGCCGTCGCATCGGGCGGCAACGTCGATCCCGGCCTTTTGGCCCGGGCCATTGACCTGATGTAAAGTTAACTTGGTGTAAACCAGACTAAAAAAGTCGGGCGCGGGTGTCGCAGTGCAATGTCGCACCCCCTGGCCTATATTTGTCTCAACGCAGCGAGCAACGCAGTCCACGGCAGCCACCGCCACCCAGGACAACGAAGCCAGCCACATCTCCCTGATCTCTAGCACGCCAGGTAGGCCGCCACCTTTCGGTAGCAACCGCCCCAGCCGCGCGAGACCCTAGATCAGGCCTTCGCGCGTGAACAATTCTTGTAGATCTGTTTCAGGGCGTGCCCCGAAATGGCTGATCGCTTCGGCAGCTACAACGCACCCCATGCGGCCACAGTCTTGCAAGCTACGCCCGTTCCACAGACCAAACAGGAAGCCAGCTGCGAAAGCATCGCCAGCCCCCGTCGCGTCTACCGGCGTCACCGGGTTAACCGGCACTTCCACGCGTTCATCGCCGCGCAGCAGCACAACATCGCCACCGCCGCGCGTGCAGACAGCCAGCTTCACCTCGCGCGCGGCGCGCTGCAGGGCGTTTTCCAGATCACATTGATACAACGACATCCATTCGTGCTCGTTCCCCAGCACGTAATCCAGCTGGCGCGCGATTCGCTGGAAGTCACCCCGATGCCGGTCGGCACAGAATGGGTCGGACAGCGCGATCCCCGCGCGGCCACCGGCGGCCTGACATAGACGGGCGGCTTCTTCCAGCGCGGCTTTGCCCTTGGGCTTGTCGTAAAGATAGCCTTCCAAATAGGTCAGGTCGCAGTCTTCCAGCACGGCCTTGTTCAGATCGTCGGGGCCAAGCTCGGACGAGATGCCAAGGTAAGTATTCATCGACCGCTCGCCATCGGGCGAGACGAAGATCATGCAGCGCGAGGTCGGCAGATCACCGGCAGCAACGGGCGAATTCACGAAATCCGTGCCCATTTCATTCATCGCATCGGCGTAGAAACGGCCCAGAATATCGTCATGGACGCGGCCCACAAAGGCGGTGTTCAGCCCCAGATTGCCAAGACCGGCCATCGTATTGGCAACACTGCCGCCCGGCACCTGCACGCGGCCCTGCATGGCGGAATACAGCAGCTCGGCGCGGTCACGCTCGATCAGCTGCATGATGCCCTTCTCGATCCCCATCATTTCCAGAAAGGTATCATCCGACTGGGTCAGCACATCCACGATGGCATTTCCGAGGCCGACGGCAGCATAGGTTTTCATTGTGTCTTGTCCTCGTAAAGGCAGAGGTCTGCAATGTGGCAGGCCTGACATTTGGGTTTTCGCGCGACGCAGATATAGCGCCCGTGCAGAATCAGCCAGTGGTGCGCGTGTTGTTGGTATTCGGCGGGGACATTATCCTCGATTGCGCGCTCAACTGCGACCACATCTTTGCCAGGGCAGATGCCGCTGCGGTTGCCGATGCGAAAGATGTGGGTGTCGACCGCCTGCGCGGGAAAGCCCCACCAGATGTTCAGCACCACATTCGCCGTCTTGCGTCCCACCCCCGGCAGCGACGACAGCGCCGCGCGCGAACTGGGCACCAAGCCGCCGTAATCATCCACCAAGATCTGGCTCAGCCGCATGACGTTTTTGGCTTTGTTGCGATACAGGCCAATCGTCTTGATATGTTCGATCACGCGGTCCTCGCCCAGATCGAGCATCTTCTGCGGGGTATCTGCGATCTCGAACAAGGCCTTGGTCGCGCGGTTGACCCCCACGTCGGTCGCCTGCGCCGACAGCGCAACGGCAACCAACAGCGTATAGGCGTTGGTAAAGTGCAACTCGCCCTTTGGTGCAGGCTCGGACGCCTGAAATCGCGAGAAGACCTCTCGCATCTGCATATAATTAAGTTGTGCGACCATAGCCCCTTTTGCCGCGCTGCGCGGCAACACACAAGCCGCTGTCCTGCCTATGCGCAGGAAACGGGTCGCCAAAGCTGGTCGGCATGCCTAACTTTGCACCATGGAATACGAACAGACCTATCATTACCGCCTGATTGCCCGCGCCATCGCGCAAATTGCGGCATCCGGCCCCGAGCTGTCACTGAACGCGCTGGCGCGCGAGATGGACCTGTCGCCCGCGCATTTGCAGCGGGTTTTCACCCAGTGGGCGGGCATTTCGCCCAAGAAATACCAGCAATTCCTGACCGCCGATGTGGCGCGCACGCTGCTGGCGCAGCGCCATAGCACGCTGGATAGCGCCTTGGGCGCAGGGCTATCGGGCGGCGGGCGCTTGCACGACCTGATCGTGCAATGGGAAGGCATGACCCCCGGCACCTATGCTGCGAAGGGGGCGGGGCTGACCATCCGGCACGGCGTTTGTGACACGCCCTTCGGCCGCGCCGTAGCCATGGCCAGCGCGCACGGCCTGTGCGCCATCGGCTTCACCAGCCATCAGCCAGCGGATCTGACGCGCCAAGACCTGCAGCGCCGCTGGCCGGCAGCCACCTTCGAACCAGACGACGGCCGCCTGCAAGATCTGGTCACCGCCGCATTCGCGGGCGATGCCAGCGCCCTGCACCTGATGGGCGCGCCTTTTCAGGTCAAGGTCTGGCAAGCACTACTCGAGATCCCAGAGGGCGCGGTGACCACCTATGGCGACATCGCGCGGCACATTGGCCACCCGGGTGCCGTTCGCGCGGTCGGCACTGCCGTCGGGCGCAACCCGATTGCCTATTTGATCCCCTGCCACCGCGTATTGCGCCGCGATGGCGGTATGGGCGGTTACCACTGGGGCGTGGAAAGCAAGCGCCAAATTCTGGCACTCGAGGCCGCGCGCACAGATCCGCCGGTCAGCGACGGAGTTATTGGATAGCGCGCACAACTCTGGCATAATATCGGCGATTGGTGGCCGAATTGGCCACCCTCAGTAAGAGGCGGATTCGCTATGACCTTTTCGAAACTCTCGCTCGGCGTCGCGGCAGCTTCCATGCTGGCCTTGGCCGCATGCCAAGCCCCGCTGCCGGGGCAAACCAATGAAAACACCCGCCAAGGCGCCATGGTCGGCGCCGGCCTCGGGGCTGTTGTCGGCGCGCTGACCGGAAATGATGCAAATGACCGCTGGCGCAATGCGGCCGTTGGCGCGGCTGTCGGTGGCGGCCTCGGCGCTGTCGGCGGTGCATCGCTGGACCGTCAAGAGGCTGAGCTGCGCCAGTCGCTCGGCTCGAACGTCGGCATCGTCAACAACGGCCAAAACCTGACCGTGACGATGCCGCAAGACGTCCTGTTCGGCGTCGATTCGACCGCCGTTTCGGTGCAGTCGCAAACCGACCTGCGCACCGTCGCATCGTCGCTGAACCGTTACCCGAACACTTCGATCAGCGTCATCGGCCACACCGACAGCACAGGTAGCGCCAGCTACAACCAAGACCTGTCGGTCCGCCGTGCGCAATCGGTTGCATCGGTTCTGATTAACTCGGGCGTGACCTCGAACCGTATCTACACAGTCGGCCGCGGCGCGACCCAACCGGTTGCCACCAACGCAACGGCCGAAGGCCGCCAAGCCAACCGCCGCGTTGAAATCGTCATCACCCCGACGAACTAAGAGACACAGGGCCGCCCCTTGCATTCGGGGCGGCCCCCTTTATTCCCCCGCATACGTTTAGTGCCGATATGCATCCACCTGCGAGGGGCTACATGCCATTTGAAAAGATCCAGGCCGAGAAGCTGTCGCAATCGGTGGCGCGCCAGATCGAATTACTGATCCTGCGCGGCATTCTGCGCCCCGGCGAACGCCTACCGGCCGAGCGCGAACTGGCCGACCGTTTCGGCGTCTCGCGCCCGTCGCTGCGCGAGGCACTGGCTGAATTGCAGGGCCGCGGTCTGCTGGTCAGCCGTGCCAGCGCCGGTGTTTTCGTCGCAGATGTTCTGGGATCAGCCTTTTCGCCCGCTTTGGTGCAACTCTTCGCCTCGCATGACGAAGCGGTGTTCGACTATCTGACCTTTCGCAGCGACCTTGAGGGGCTGGCCGCCGAACGCGCCGCCTTGCACGCATCTGAAACCGACCTGATGGTGATTGGTGCGATTTTCCAGAAGATGGAAGCCGCTCATCTGAAGCGTAACCCCGCAGACGAGGCCGAGTTGGACGCCGATTTCCACCTGTCGATCATCGAAGCCAGCCATAATGTGGTGATGCTGCATATGATGCGATCGATGTTCCAGTTGCTACGCGAAGGGGTGTTTTATAATCGCCAAGCGATGTTCAAACAGCGCCCTATTCGAGAACAACTGTTAGAACAGCACCGCGCCATCAATTCCGCTCTGCAAGCCCGTGACCCAGATACCGCGCGCAAGGCGGTCGTCGATCATCTGGCTTTCGTGGAACGATCGCTGACCCATCAGCGCAAAGCCGATCGCAACGATGCTATCGCCCGCCAGCGGTTCCAACACGAAGTAACACGATAAAAAAAGCCCGCGTCACTGGTCGGTGACGCGGGCTTTCAATGATTACGGTGCCAGCTTAGTGCAGCTGTGCATCCACCGTCTTAATGGCGTCGTCGATCAGCTTGTTGCCTTTCGTCGCATCCATCTGACCTGCGATCACGTCGCGTGCAGCGGCAATAGCCACCGTCGCAGCGCGGTCGCGCACGTCTTTGATCGCGGCTTTTTGCGCGCTTTCGATCTGCTCTTCCGCAGCCGACAGGCGGCGTGCGACCGAGGTCTCGATCTCGGCACGCGCCTTGACAGCGGCGGCTTCGGCTTCGCGGCGGGCCGCTTCGACGATGCGGTCAGCTTGATCCTGCACATCTTTCTGCTTCTGCTCGTACGAGGCAAGCAGAGCAGCAGCTTCGTCACGCAACGCGCGCGCTTCGGCAAGTTGTGCACGGATCGTTTCGGCGCGCACGTCCAGCAAGCCTACGACGCGGGCGGGCACTTTGGCCCACAGCACGATGGCAACGAAGACGATGAAGCCCAGCAGAACAACGAAATCGGTGTTCCGCAGCGAGAAGAACGGGCCGGTTGCAGCCATGGCGGGCGTGAACGACGCGCCGACCATCAGTGCAGCAGTACCAAAAATCTTACGCATTGGTTCAGCCTTTCATCTTCGCATCGACCGCAGCCGACAGCGTTTCGCCTTCAGCACTCACGCCGAACAGGCCGACGATCTCGCCGACAGTGTCTTTCGCAACGCGGGTGATGCTGGTCACGGCCTGATCGCGAATATCGCCCAAGGCTTTCTCGCTTTCAGCAACTTTCACAGCAATCTGCGCATCCGCCTTGGCAAGTTCCGCCTTCAGATCGGCGTCGATTGCGGTGCGGGTTTGTTCGGCAATGCGACCCGATTCGGCGCGCGCATCGGCCAGTGCCTTTTGATAGGCAGCCTCGGCGGCGCGGGCTTTCTGGTTCAGCTCTTCCGCGGCGGACAGATCGTTACCGACCGTACCGGCGCGTTCAGCCAAAACGGAACCGATCCGCGGCAGCGCAATACGCGACAAGATGAAATAGATCGCGATAAGGCCAAGCAGCGTCCAGAAAATCAGGTTTCCGTAATACGCTGTGTTCAGCTGCGGCATGGCCGCTTCGGCGGCGGGATTGGCCATCTGGTCCTCCAACGGCTCTGCTTGCATCAAGGGGCACGCAGGGAAAAACCCTTACGCACCCCGAGGATGGGCCGACGAAAACGCGGCCCGGTCAGATCGAAATCAGACCGCGAACAGCAGCAGAAGTGCGACCAGGAACGAGAAGATGCCCAGAGCTTCTGCAAAGGCCATGCCGATGAACAGCGTAGCCGTTTGGCCGCCAGCAGCCGACGGGTTGCGCAGGGCGCCTGCCAGGTAGTTGCCGGCAACGTTGCCCACACCGATGGCTGCGCCAGCCATACCGATGCATGCCAGACCAGCGCCGATGTATTGGCCGAGTTGTGCGAGTTCCATGTTAAGCTCCTTCGCGGGAAAAATGGATATTTAGGTTTCGATTTGCGCTGCCTGCCCTTAGTGGGCGGGGTGCAGCGCGTCTTTCAGATAAACGCAGGTCAGGATCGTGAAGACGTAAGCCTGGATCACGGCAACCATGACCTCGAAGGCATACATCCCCGAGATTGCGATGATCGACACGGGGGCGATCAGCAGCGACGCGGCGAATGCGGCAAAAACTTTGATAACGGCGTGACCGGCCAGCAGGTTACCAGCAAGACGGATCGAGTGGCTGACGGGACGCACGAAGTACGAGATCACCTCGATCACGGCCAGCAGCGGGCGAATGGCCAGCGGTGCCGACTTGATCCAGAACAGCCCCAAGAAGCCTGCGCCGTTCTTCACAAACCCCAGAACCGTGACGAACACGAACACGATCAGCGCCAGAACGACCGTCACAGCAATGTGCGAGGTTGCCGAGAAGCTCATCGGGATCAGGGCAAGCGCGTTCGCGAACAGCACGAACAAGAACAAGGTCATGATCAGCGGGAAATATTTGACACCATCATGGCCCGCGACGTCTTCCACCATCTTGTGGATGAAGCCATAGGTCATCTCGGCGACCGATTGCAGGCGACCGGGGATCAGGTCACGCTTGCGCGCCCCGAACACCATCAGCAGCCAGACGCAAATCACGGCCAGAATGATCCACAGCGCAGCGTTGGTGAACGAGAATGTACCAACGTGCTGACCGAACAGGTTTTTCACCTCGAACTGGTCAAGCGGGTGGAATACGAAACCCGTTTCAGTGCTCTCGGCCACTCTCTTCACCCTTATCTTCGCTGGCCGCTTTGGCCTGCTGTTTCATCTGCACTTCATTGGCGGAACGGATCATTGTCCGCACACCAGCAACCAGGCCCAGGAACAAGAATATGATCATCAGGAACGGCTTGGTGCCGAACAGCGTGTCAAGGCCGTAGCCTATCGTCGCCCCGATCCCGATGCCGGCGACCATTTCGATCACCATGCGCCATGCCAGATCGGCCTGCGAAAAATCTCGATCCGGTCGAACCTGCGGCGCATCCCGTTTCCGAACCTCGCGAAGGCGGTCTTCAAGCGCCTGCAAGCGCTTCTTTTCACCATCACTATGGTCGGGGTCGGTCATGCCACGGGCCCTTCCTGTCTTGGGCTAGGTGCTAAGGGCTAGACCGCCCCGAGTCAACCCGACTCGCGCCATTAATTAATCCATTCAAAACAGTTAATTACCTATTTTCGCGCTGCCCGCGGGTGGCATTGTTGCGAAATTCGATATTCAACCTTTGGGTTGACGTTTTGCTGGCGAAAGCCTGATATAGCGCGATGCAGCACCAGCTTGACCTTGTCTTCGCGGCCTTGGCCGACCCCACACGGCGCGCCATTCTGGCGATGCTGCTGGAAGACGATATGGCCGTCACCGATGTGGCTGCGCCATTTTCGATGTCGCTGGCCGCGATTTCCAAACACTTGCAGACCTTGGCCGAGGCGGGGCTGATCTCGCAGGAAAAGCGCGGCCGCGTTAAATGGTGCAAGCTGGAACCAGATGCCATGCGCGCGGCCAGCATCTGGATTCAGGGCTTTGGCCTGTTCGAGGGGTTCGATCTGGACGCCTTCGAGGCCTTCCTCGGTCAGGAACTGGTAGACGATGCCTTGGATGCAGACTTCTTGGACGACGGCGACCCCGTCGGCACGGAGCATCCCTGATGCGACCATTCTTGCGCGGCAGCCTTCAGCATACGCAGAAACCCTTGCACCTTGGCAGAACGGTGCAGGTCCACGTGCGTGACCACCCATAGCGGGGCCACCCAATCATCTTGGGGCGGCATCACTTCGCGCAGGGTGGGGCGACTGGGCAGGAACCAACTAGGCACGAACCCGATGCCCGCGCCGGCGGTGACGGCATCATACATTTCAACCAGATCCAACGTGCGGTAGACCACCCGTTCGCGCGGGATGACGCCCGACAGCCAACGCATGTAGGGGGCACGGTAGTCTTCAGCGTCATGGCCGACAAAGCGGTGATTCACCAGATCAGCTTGGTCTTTCGGGGCACCAAATCGGTCGATATAGCTTTCCGCCGCGGCCAGCGACATGTTCTGCATCACCAGCGGCTGGATGACGTTGTCTGGCTCTTCGGGGATGGCGCCTGCGCGGATGGCGACATGGGCCTCGCCGTATTCCAGCCGGAACAGACGCTCGCCCGTCAGATGGCGGATGATGATGTCGGGGTGTTCGGCCTGAAACGCCATTAGAACGGGGATCAGCAGCTCGGTCATCCCCTGTAGCGAGGTGACGACCAATTCACCGGACAGCGCCTCGCGCTGGCCTTTGATGCGACTGAATAACTGGCTGAACTGGTCATCCGTCACCTGCGCAACCTGCAACAAATCTTGGCCCGCCTCGGTCGGGGTGTAGCCGCGCGCGTGGCGCTGGAACAGCTTGACCCCCAGCCGCGTTTCCAGCGCATCGATATGCCGGATAACGGTGGCATGGTGCACACCCAGCACCTCGGCCGCGCCCGAAACCGTGCCAAAGCGTGCCACCTGATAGGCCGTGCGGATTTCGTCCCAATCGTCCATCACTTGTCCCCAATCACTTATCACCTGCAGGCCGCAAGGGCGGCAGCGCCCCCGCTGGCCGAGCGGCGCGAAACCGCGCCAATGCATCGTCGTCTTCGGTCAGCGGCGCGCCCGCGTCGCGCCATTCCTGCACCAACATGGCGCGTTCGGCCCGCATCAAAGCAGCCGGATCACTGATGCGCGGCGCGCCTGCGCGCATGTGGTCCATCAAGCGGTGCGAATGCAGAACCGTCGGCGCCATATCCAGCGGCTCGATCGCGTCCAGTTCCGTCACGCGGCGCAAGTTAAATTCGGGCGGCAGCACGTAATAACGCAGGTCAGTGCGCCACAGCATATCTTTCAAAATGATCTGATCGCGCGGCACACCCGCCGCCTTGAACCGCTGGTGCCATTCCGCCAGAAAGGCCAACACCGCAGGCGTCCGCCGATACAGCAGCACGCCCGAGTTCAACTGCGAGAATGCGCGGGGGGTCTGCTCCTCCAACCCCTCGTTGACCAACGTGCCGTTGCGCCGCACTTCATGCGCGAGCGCCATGTCGAATTGCTGCAACAGGTCGAACACATCCCCCAGCGGGGCGACGACCAGCGTGTCGGCATCCAGAAACAGCGTATGATCAAACCGCGTTTTCTGCATATAAAGCAGCTTCGAGCGCGGCTCGGGGTTGTCCACCAGATGCACCTGATCGAATATCGCCAGCGCGGGGTCGCTCAGATCGTCGGTAAAGATGTCGATCTGCAGGTGCGGCTCGTGCGCGCGCAAACTGGTAGCCGAGGCGACCGCCAGATCCCGATACCCCGCCCCTGTTGCAACATAGATGACACCGCGCATTCGTATCCCCCCGCCATTTGCGCCCCATTGTGCAGCCCCCGCCCGCGCTGGCAAGGCCCTTAGGTTGACAGCGCAGCCTGTTTGACCTATTCGCAAGGCCATATCCGGAAGTTGTGTATCTTCCGGTCCCGTCCTAATTGCGGGATCGCCGTCCGTCAGCGCGTTGCGCCCACGGGCGCGTTTCCGCTTTGCCAACCGCCGCGCCTTGAAAGGGGAAGCCGCATGTTCGAGAATCTGTCCGAGCGCCTGTCCGGTGTCTTTGATCGGCTGACGAAACAGGGCGCCCTGTCCGAGGCCGACGTTGAAACCGCGCTGCGCGAAGTGCGCGTTGCCTTGCTCGAGGCCGACGTATCGCTGCCGGTCGTGCGCGATTTTGTCAAAGCCGTCAGCAAGAAAGCCGCCGGTCAAGCCGTCACCAAATCGATCACCCCCGGCCAGCAAGTCATCAAGATCGTCCATGACGAGCTGATCAAGACGCTGGCGGGCGAGACCGACCCCGGCGTTCTGAAAATCGACAATCCCCCTGCCCCGATCCTGATGGTCGGCCTGCAGGGCTCGGGTAAAACCACCAGCACTGCCAAACTTGCCCGTCGCTTGAAAGAGCGCGAGGGCAAGCGCGTCCTGATGGCGTCGCTGGACACGAACCGCCCTGCCGCGATGGAACAGCTGGCGATTCTCGGCACGCAGATCGGTGTCGATACGCTGCCGATCGTGAAGGGCGAAGACCCCGTTGCCATCGCCAAGCGCGCGAAAACCCAAGCCAGCCTTGGCGGCTATGACGTCTACATTCTTGATACCGCCGGCCGCCTGCACATCGATCAAGAGCTGATCGCGCAGGCTGCGGCTGTGCGCGATGTCGTCTCTCCACGTGAAACACTGCTGGTGGTCGACGGCCTGACTGGCCAAGACGCCGTCAATGTCGCGACCGAATTCGACGACAAGATCGGCGTGTCGGGCGTCATCCTGACCCGTATGGACGGCGACGGCCGTGGCGGTGCGGCGCTGTCGATGCGCGCGATCACCGGCAAGCCCATCCGCTTTATCGGCCAAGGCGAAAAGACCGACGCGTTGGAAGTGTTCGACGCCAACCGCATCGCAGGGCGCATTCTGGGCATGGGCGACATTGTCGCGCTGGTCGAGAAAGCCCAAGCTACATTCGAGGCCGAACAGGCCGAGCGGATGGTCAAGCGGTTCCAAAAAGGTCTGTTCAACATGAACGACCTGCGCAGCCAGCTTGAGCAGATGCTAAAGATGGGCGGCATGGAAGGCCTGATGTCGATGATGCCCGGCATGGGCAAGATGTCGAAACAGATGAACGACGCGGGCTTGGACGACCGCATGCTGCGCCGCCAGATCGCGATCATCGGCTCGATGACCAAGAAAGAACGCGCCAACCCAGACCTGCTGCAAGCCAGCCGGAAGCGCCGCATCGCGGCGGGTGCTGGTGTCGACGTGGCCGAGCTGAACAAACTGCTGAAGCAGCACCGCCAGATGGCGGATATGATGAAAAAGCTGGGCAAAATGGGCAAGGGCGGCATGCTTAAGCAAGCCATGGCCATGATGGGCAAAGGCGGTATGGACCCCACCAAAATGGGCGAGGCCGATATGGCCGCCGCACAAGACCAGCTGGCCAAAGGCCTTGGCCAAGGTTTCGGCCAGATGCCTGGCCTTGGTGGCCCCAAAGCGCTGCCCCCGGGCCTTGCAGGGCTGATGAAGAAGAAATGATGAACCTCGCCGACGATATCACGCTGGTGACGGACCGCCTTGTGCTGCGCAAACCGCAGGCACAAGACTGGCCGATCATGCGCGACTTCTACCAGACCGACCGCTCGGCCTGGGTCGGCGGCCCGAAATCCCCCGAAGCCAGCTGGCGCGGCTGGGCGGCCGATATTGGCCACTGGCAGATGCGCGGCTTTGGCGGCTGGGTTGCAACGCGCAAAGACACCGGCGCAGCCATTGGCCGTTTCGGCCCGTGGTATCCGATCGAATGGCCTGAAAAGGAAATCGGCTGGGTGCTGTGGGATGCAACGCTGGAGGGCCAAGGCTACGCCGCCGAGGCAGCCAAAGCGACCCTCGCCCATGCCTTCACCGTTTTGGGCTGGACCACCGCCGTCAGCTACATCGCGGCGACCAACACCCCCTCGGCCAACCTTGCCGAGCGGCTGGGTGCCGCGCTGGATGCGGACGCGCCGCGCCCGCAGCGCGACTTTGACGTGCTGGTCTATCGCCACAACCCCGCACAGGTGCTGGCATGATCCCGGCCCCGACATTGACCACCGAACGCCTGTCCCTTCGCCGTCCCGATGCGCGCGACTGGCCTGCGTTTCGCGACTTCATGCTATCCCCGCGCGCCAGCTTTTTCGGGATCGACACCGAAGCCAAAGCATTCCGCCAATTCGCGGCCGAGCTGGGGCATTGGGATATTTACGGCCACGGCATGTGGACGGTGACGCTGCAGGGAACAGACGCTGCCATCGGCCTTGTCGGCCCTTGGACGCCGCCCGATTGGCCTGAAAACGAGATTGGCTGGATGATCTACCCCGCCAGCGCCGAAGGCAAAGGTTATGCTTTCGAAGCCGCCCGTGCGGCCATCGCGCATGCTTATGGCGTGCTGCACTGGGATACGGTCGTCAGCTATGTTGCGCCCGACAACATCCGCTCGGCCAAATTGGCGGAAAAGCTGGGGGCCGTTATCGACGACAAGGCAGCGCCCCCGGCCAGCTGCAAGGGTTATCTGGTCTTCCGTCACCCACGCCCCCAAACCAAAGGAGGTGCAGCATGAGCAACGACGTTATCGCCCGCGCGGCCGAAGTCCTGCGCGAACACCGCGCCTCGATCGACCGGCTGGATGCCATTTTGGTATTCACCTTGGCCGAGCGCTTCAAACACACGCAATCGGTGGGCAAGCTCAAGGCTGAACACGCCCTGCCCCCCGCCGACCCCTCGCGGGAAGAACAGCAGATCGCCCGGCTGGAAAAGCTGGCGCTGGACGCTGACCTCGACCCCGAATTCGCCAAGAAATTCCTGGCCTTCATCATCCAGGAAGTCATCAAACACCACGAAACCCATCAATCCTGACGGGGTCCCCCGTCACTGCCATCTTCAAGGAGATTATCCCATGGCTATGAAAATTCGTCTCGCCCGCGGTGGTTCGAAAAAGCGCCCTCACTACGCAGTTGTCGCCGCTGACGCACGCATGCCGCGCGACGGCCGCTTCATCGAGAAGCTGGGCACCTACAACCCGCTGCTGGCCAAAGACAGCGAAGACCGCGTCAAGCTGAACGTCGAGCGCGTCCAGTACTGGCTGGGTCAAGGCACACAGGGGCCGACCGACCGCGTCGCACGTTTCCTGGAAGCTGCTGGCCTGGTCGCCAAGACCGAGCGTAACAACCCCAAGAAAGCCGTTCCCGGCAAGGCCGCGACCGACCGCGCTGCCAAGAAAGCTGCACGCGCAGCTGCACCGGCAGAAGAAGCTGCCGAATAATTCGGTACATGGGCGGGGTCTTCGGGCCCCGTCCGTCTTATGGGGGAACACATGTCTGATCTGGTCGTTGTCGGGCAAATCGCAGGCTCGTTCGGGGTGCACGGTGACGTGCGTCTGAAGTCTTTTTGCGCTGTTCCCGAAGATATCGCCGTCTACACCCCCCTGCACACCGACAGCGGACGTATTTTCCGCGTCGTGGTGATCACGGGGCAGACCTCGGGCGCGCTTGTCGCGCGGATCGAGGGGATCTCGACCAAAGAAGAGGCCGACGCCCTGCGCGGCCAAAACCTGTCGGCCGATCGCGCGCGCCTGCCGCATCTGCCTGACGACGAATTCTATCACGCCGACCTGATCGATCTGGCCGTGTTCGACACGGGCGGTGCCCCGCTGGGCAAGGTGAAGGCGGTGCTGAACCACGGCGCTGGCGACCTGTTGGAAGTGCAGCCCACCGGCAAACCCGCGACCGTCCTGCTGCCCTTCACCGTGGCCGTCGTGCCGACGGTCGACCTGAAACAAGGCCGCATCATCGCTGATCCGCCCGAAGGCCTGTTCTGATGGCGATTGCGCCCGAAAAGCCCGCGCGCGCAGCGGGGCGCAAGGCGATACGCCTGTCGGTGACCCCGTCGGACCTGCTGTCGGAAACACCTGATCTGGTGAATGTCTGGACGGCGCAGGTGATCACGCTGCTGCCGCAGGCCTTTCCCGGCATTTTGGGCGAAAGCCTGATTGGCCGCGCCCTGCAAGAAGGGCTGTGGCAGCTGCAGACCTATAACCTGCGCGATTTTGGCGATGGGCGTCACCTGAATGTGGATGACACCCCCGCTGGCGGCGGCGCCGGTATGGTGATCCGCCCCGATGTGATGGCCCGCGCCATTGGCGTCGCGCGCGCCCGCATCAGCCCGCGCGCGCCCATCATTTACCTGTCGCCGCGCGGACGCCGGATGGATCAGGCCCTGATGCGCGATCTGGCAGCGGGCGATGGCGTCACGCTGGTCTGCGGCCGGTTCGAGGGGTTGGACCAGCGCGCCATTGATGCTTTCGGCATGATCGAGGTCTCGCTGGGCGACTTTGTCATGACCGGCGGCGAGATCGCAGCGCAGGCCTTGATTGATTCCACCGTGCGCCTTATACCGCGCGTGCTTGGGAATCAGGCGTCGATCGAGAACGAGTCTTTCTCGGACGGTTTGCTTGAACATGACCAGTATACGAAACCCGCAACCTGGCAGGGGCGTGACATACCCGAAGTTCTTCTTTCGGGGCATCACGCCAAAATCGAAGCTTGGCGACGGGAACAAGCCGAAAGGCTAACAAAGGAACGGCGGGCTGACCTCTGGCGGGCTTGGTGTGCAGCGCACAACAGGGACCCGAATGAAGACCAAGAGCTCTCGGACGCGTGACACCTCGGTGGAACAACCACTGGCAAAATAGGAGGATCAGATGGATCTGATCGCACAACTGGAAGCGGAACAAATCGCCGCTCTGGGTAAAGAAATTCCCGACTTCAAAGCCGGCGACACCGTTCGCGTGGGCTTTAAGGTTACCGAAGGTTCGCGTTCGCGCGTTCAGAACTACGAAGGCGTCGTGATCAGCCGCAAGAACGGTTCGGGCATCGCCGGTTCGTTCACCGTGCGCAAAATCTCGTTCGGCGAAGGCGTCGAGCGCGTGTTCCCGCTGCACTCGACCAACATCGATTCGATCACCGTTGTTCGTCGTGGTAAGGTGCGTCGCGCCAAGCTGTACTACCTGCGCGATCGTCGCGGTAAGTCGGCTCGTATTACCGAGCAGACCAACTACAAAGCTAAAGCTGAAGCTTAAGGAGAGGCGAGATGAAAACGGATATCCATCCCGATTACCACTTCATCGACGTCAAGATGACCGATGGCACCATCGTCAAAATGCGCTCGACCTGGGGTAAAGACGGCGACACGCTCGCCCTCGATATCGACCCGCTGTCGCACCCCGCATGGACCGGTGGCGGCACCCGCCTGATGGACACTGGCGGCCGCGTGTCGAAGTTCAAGAACAAATACGCAGGTCTTGGTTTCTAAGATCGCAGCGCCGCCCCTCAGGGCGGCGTTTTGCATTTGCGGTCAGCTTGCGCGCGGCGCCCACAAAATCAGGGCCGCGCCGAACAGGCAGATCGCCCCGCCCAGCACATCCCACAGGTCGGGCCGGGTCTGTTCGGCCACCCACATCCACAGCAGCGACGCACAGATATAGACCCCGCCATAAACGGCGAAGGATCGCCCTGCCGTATCGGCGGGCGCATGGGTCAGCAGCCAGGCAAACAAAGCCAGCGCTACCATTCCCGGGGCCAACCACAGCGGGCTGCGATCCAGCCGCGCCCACATCCAAAATGTGAAACAGCCCACAATCTCGGCTAGCGCTGCGGCCAGATACAGGCCCAGAACAGGCAGCGTCATGCGACAAGCGGCGCGGATGCCGCCTTCAGAAAGGCCAATGCGTCGCGCGGGGCAATCCCCATGATCAGCCCGCGCTGGCCTGCGTTGATGTAAATCGTATCGCCCCCCATGGCCGTATCCTCGAATGCGACGGGGATTGGGCGCATCTGGCCAAAGGGGCCGATGCCGCCGACATGGTAGCCCGAAATTTTCTCGGCCTTCGGCACGGCCATCATCTCGGCGTGCTTGGCGCCAAATGCTGCGGCTGCGCGCTTCATCGACAAGGTGTGCGCGACGGGGATGGCCACGCAAGCGGGCTTGCCGTCCACCTCGATCATCAGGGTCTTCAGCATGATGTCAGGGGACAGACCCAAAGCCTCGGCCGCCGCAACACCCGTATGTTCAGCGCGGGGATCATAGGTGTAGGGATGCAAGGTAAAGGCGATGCCCGCCTTGGCCAAAGCGATTGTGCCGCGTGTCGATGCCATGATCTACGCCCTCCTGTCCGGCAGAATTAGCGGCCGCGCGGGCAAATAAAAAGGGGGCCGAGGCCCCCTTTCCGTCATGCGGCCGATTTCGCGCCTTGCGGGCGGCGGCGGCGTTGCGGCTGCCCTTGCGGGCGACCTTCGCCTTGGGGCTTGCCCCCACCGCTTTTGAACGGGCGACGGCCGCCGTTGTTCTTCTTGGCACCGCCATCGTTCGGCACTTCCCACGGCGCACCCGATGCGACGGGGATCGAGATCTTCATCACCTTCTGGATGTCGCGCAGATCGCCCATCTCGTCCGGTGCGCAGAAGGCCACGGCTTGGCCATCTTTGCCCGCACGCGCGGTGCGGCCGATGCGGTGGACATAGTTGTCCGGCACGTTCGGCAGCTCGTAGTTATAAACATAACGCACGTCCGGAATATCCAGACCGCGCGCGGCCACGTCGGTGGCAACCAGAACGCGCAGCGTGCCCGCGCGGAAGTCGCGCAAGGCACGGTCACGTTGGCCTTGGCTCTTGTTGCCGTGGATTGCGGCGACCGCATAGCCTGCGTTTTCCAGCTGCTTGGCCAGCTTTTCCATACCGTGCTTGGTGCGGCCAAAGACCAGCGCCAGCTCGTCACGATGCTTGTCCAGCAGCTCGATCAGCAGGTCGGTCTTGGCGCGGCTGGCCACGAAGTGCACCGATTGGGTGATCTTGGTGGCAGCTTGCCCCGGCGGGTTCACTTGCACGCGCACAGGGTTCGTTAGGAACGACGCGGCAAGTTCTTCCATCTGCTTGGGCATAGTGGCCGAGAACAGCATGGTCTGGCGGCTGGCAGGCAGCAGCGGCGCAATGCGGCGCAGCGCGTGGATGAACCCCAGATCGAGCATCTGGTCAGCCTCGTCCAGCACCAGGAATTCGGTCTGCGACAGGTCGATCGCCTTGCGGTCCAGCAGGTCGATCAGGCGGCCGGGGGTGGCGACCAGAATGGCCGTGCCACGTTCCATCCGCTGGATCTGCCCGCCAATGCCGGCGCCGCCCGTGACGACAACCGTCTTCAGGTGCGAATCCTTGGTGTAGGCGGCCAGATTTTCCGCGATCTGCTTGGCCAGCTCGCGCGTCGGGGCCAGCACGAGCGCACGGGCGCCCTTGGCTTGGGCGCGGCGCGAATCCTTGATCAACGCATCGATCATGGGCAGGCCGAATGCTGCAGTTTTACCGGTGCCGGTCTGGGCCAGGCCCAGCACGTCGCGGCCGTTCATCGCATGCGGAATCGCCTGCGCCTGAATCGGGGTCGGGGCGGTAATGCCCAGTTCAGCCAAAGCTTTTGTGAGTCTGGGCGACAAGCCCAGCATATCGAAATCCATCGAAATTCTTTCATAGGGCCGCAAACGTGCGGCAGGTCAGGGTGCAGGCCGCACCCCGCCACACAAGGACAGGTCACGACCACTTCGGGCATGCGCGGCATCTAGCTGCGCGTCCCCCCGCGTGAAGATGGGAACTGTGCCCGGCCGATTGCGCCAAAGGGGCGCGCTGCTCACGCGGCAGACGGGTCGGGTTACGTGTCAGATGCGCGTGATCGGTGTAAAAGTCAAGGGCGGGCCAATGCGTTGCATCGTCGCGCCACCTGACGGATTTGCGCCGATGGCACCTTCCGTTTGGCGCGGCGCCGTCGCATAACCGCCGCAACGGGGCCGGTTCGGCCGCAGAAACGATACGGGAAAATCGCGGATGGCGCATATCATCGTCGTGGGCAATGAAAAGGGGGGCGCGGGGAAATCCACCGTCTCGATGCATGTGGCGACGGCGCTGGCGCGGATGGGGCACCGTATTGGTGTGATGGATTTGGACCTGCGGCAAAAAAGCCTTGGCCGCTACATTGAAAACCGCACCGATTTCATGGAGGCCGAGGGCCTGCAGCTGCCCACCCCGATCTATGTCGAGCTTCCGTCCATGGACCCGCAGCAGGCGGACGATGCCGAACTTGACCGGCTGTTTTCCGAAGCCGTCGCCGCGCTGGAGCCTGTGTCGGATTTCATCTTGATCGACTGCCCCGGCTCGCACACGCGGCTGGCGCAACTGGCCCATTCGCTGGCCGATACGCTCGTCACCCCCCTGAACGACAGCTTCATCGACTTCGATCTGCTGGCGCGCATCGACAGTGATGGCGAAAAGATCATCGGCCCTTCGGTCTATTCGGAAATGGTATGGGCGGCCCGCCAACGCCGCGCCACAGCAGGCCTGACGCCACTGGATTGGGTCGTATTGCGCAACCGCGTCGGCGCGCAGAACATGAACAACAAGCAAAAGATGGAAAGCGCCGTCGACCGCCTATCCAAACGCATCGGCTTTCGCACATCGCCCGGCTTTTCCGAGCGGGTGATTTTTCGCGAACTATTCCCGCGCGGCCTGACGCTGCTGGACCTGCGCGATATTGGCGGCGGCAGCCTCAGCATCTCGAACCTGTCCGCGCGGCAAGAGCTGCGCGAACTGATCAAGACGCTGAACCTGCCGGGCGTGACACCCGACTTTTAGGTACTGCGCTAAGCCTCGGGTAAAAGCGCAGCAGGCTGAGGGGTTAGCGCCGCCAGAAAATCGGCGCACCAAACGAATACGTCTGTCTCCTGCAGCGCCGCGAACGCGCGGGAATAAAGCTGCTGGCGCCGCTCCAACGGCATCGAGACGGCCTGCGCGATAGCGTTGGCGATCGCCTCGGAATCATAGGGGTTCACAAGCAACGCCCCGCCCTCCATCGTTTGGGCGGCCCCCGCGAAACGCGACAAGATCAGAACGCCGGGGTCCGCAGGATCTTGGGCGGCGACGTATTCCTTGGCCACCAGATTCATCCCGTCGCGCAGCGGTGTCACCAGCGCCGCATGGGCCATGCGGTAGACACCCGCCAGAACGTGTTGCCCGAAGGCACGGTTCATATAGCGCATCGGTGTCCAATCCAGACGCCCCATTTGCCCCGCCAATCGGCCCGCTAGTTCAGCGACCTCACGTTGCAGGGCGTCGTACTCGGCCACGCCCTCGCGGCTGGTCGGGGTGATCTGCAGGTAGCTGACCTTGCCGATCCATGCCGGATTGTTTTCTAGAAAATGGCGATACCCCTCGATCCGTTGGGGGATGCCTTTGGTGTAGTCCAGACGGTCGACCCCCACCAGCAGCTGCTGATCGCCCAGCGACTGCTGGAACTTGCGCATCGCGGGGTTGCGCATGGCGTTTTGCGCGGTGCGGGAAAACGCGCTGACATCGATGCCAATCGGAAAGTCGCGTACGACAAAGCGGCGGTCGGGCGTGGCGAATGTGTCGGGCACGCCCGCGACAGGCTGCGCCACGCGGCTGCGACGCAGGCATAGGGCGAAGTTTTCCGCATCGTGCTCGGTTTGAAACCCGACCAAGTCATACGCGGTCATCGACTGCAGCAAGCGCTCGGCCACGGGCAGCGTCAGATAGACATCCGGCGCAGGCCACGGGATGTGCAGAAAGAACCCGATCTGATTGGTGATCCCCATCTGCCGCAACTCGGCTGCCAGCGGAATCATGTGGTAGTCGTGAATCCAGATTACATCGTCAGGGCGCAGCAGCGGGGCCAGCCGTTCGGCGAACAGGCGGTTCACGCGGAAATATCCCGCTGCATCGCGGCGCGCGTAATCGGTCAGATCAATACGGTAATGACACAGCGGCCAAAGCACACTGTTGGCAAATCCTTGATAATATTCGGATAAATCCCGTTCAGACAGATCGGTCAGGGCGTAGGTGATTGCCTCTTCCTGCCGGATGGACAGGGGGCCGGGGTCGCGCGTGCCCGACGATTTGCCGGACCAGCCCATCCAGATACCCCCACGTTCGCGCAGCGCGGCTTGCACCGCAACGGCAAGGCCACCTGCGGCAGGACGATCAGGGTTGGGAACGCGGTTCGAGACGACAACAAGGCGGCTCATTCCTGTGCCGCCTGCGGTGCGCAAGGCAGAATGTGGCGGCGGCTCATGGGGTCAAGCTCCTTATCCAGTGGCGAAAAGCGGCGGCGTTCGGCAGGCCCATCGCGGCGGCACTTCCGGCCAAATCGGCGCGCGCGCCGACGCGCAGGCCAAAGCCGCCCAAATCGCGCGCCGCTTTGAACATAGCCTCGTCGGTAACATCATCGCCTGCGGCAAACGGCCGCCGCCCCAGAAACGGGGCAAGCGTCATCAAATGGCGCAGGGCGTCGCCCTTGTCCTGCCGTGCGGGGGCCAGTTC
The DNA here is from genome assembly GCF_002117445.1 of Ketogulonicigenium robustum. Lineage (NCBI taxonomy): Bacteria > Pseudomonadati > Pseudomonadota > Alphaproteobacteria > Rhodobacterales > Roseobacteraceae > Ketogulonicigenium > Ketogulonicigenium robustum. The sequence goes on along the minus strand of NZ_CP019937.1, from coordinate 93,743 downwards.
GACAACAAACTTGCCAGGGCGCAGTTTATAATCCGCGCCTGCAAGCTGCTGGGCACGGGTCATCACGGCATGCACATCTTTGGCGGCAGCGGGCGCTTGGCGGTAGTGCAGCGCAAAAGCATCGCCTTTATCTTCAAATAGCACTCCATTTTGCGCTGCCGCCCGCGCCAAACGCGCCCCAGCCACAAAGCCAGCGGGCCGCGCGGCGATAGCGGGCGCGCCCTGCCCCTGCAGGCGCAGTTGCGCCCCGTGCAAACCTGCAACTGTAAAACTATGGCCGGCGAAAAGCTGGTCAACGAAACTGACCGCGCGCCCGGTGACGATGGCAAGCGCCCCGCCGGATGCGGCCTCTAGCGTTGTCAGCACGTGCTGCAGGTCATCGGCGGGGCGGACGGCATCGGGTGCTTCGGCCAGATCCAACAGGGTCCCGTCTAAATCCAGAAAAAACGCCCAGTCGGCAGGGTGCGGCGCGACGCTTGCAGATGCGTCGATGGCCCCGTTGGACACGTCAAACGCGTGCGGCACAGGGGAAGGGCCCGTGAGCTTGGCTGGCAATTCGCTACCGTCAGCCGCTGCGGCCGTTTGTCGGTTGTCTATGCTCATGCCATAGACATATCACTATTTCTCGATTTTTCAACGCGATGGGGGCAACTGGTTGCCCCACAGGCGGTGAATGGCCGATCGCGAAATTACGGAACCGTGATAAAAGTACACCTTTCCAGCGACTTCCGCGCAACACGGCCGAAATCCTGACTGGAACTGTCGGTAAAAGACAGAGGTGTACAGATTGTCGCAGGATAGCCATTCTGGTCGCCGCGATGACGTGCTAATATCACATCACTTCGCAACAGGCTGCGGCACCACCGCAAGCCGTAAAGCTAGGGGTATTGGCGCAATGCCAGCAGCCGAATCACATGCCCTATCCGCTAACCAGACGCCCCACACAAACGGGACGCCCACGGTTTCGGACTGTGGACTTTCTAACATGTGGGCCGCCCCTGACGCAATACACGAAATAGCCGTTCGGACATATCGCTGTCAAAAATCTGCGCTTCATGCGCCGAAGAATTCCCTTTGGGCCGGCACCCCATGCAAAACCTTTCGCGCCGATCGCCTGTGCCCCGCTGGGCCAGCCCTCAGTGCCCGGACCAATTGGGCCGGACATGCGCATAACCAAACGGTAACCCACTGAGAAAAGGAAGGTACCATGTTCGAGCTATCGATCAACGGTCAGAACGTCAGCGTTGACGTTGACGACGACACCCCGCTGCTGTGGGTGATCCGTGAAGAGCTGGGCATGACCGGCACCAAATTCGGCTGCGGCATCGGCATGTGCGGCGCGTGCACCGTGCATATCGACGGTGTTGCTCGCCGGTCGTGCGTGACGACTGTCGCACAGGCCGCTGGTGTCAAGATCACCACGATCGAAGGTCTGTCCGAAGATGACAGCCACCCCGTGCAAGAGGCTTGGCGCAGCTTGCGCGTGCCGCAGTGTGGCTATTGCCAGTCGGGTCAGATCATGCAGGCTGCATCGCTGCTGGCCGGCAACCCGAACCCGACCGATCAAGAAATCGATCAGGCCATGACCGGCAACCTGTGCCGCTGCATGACCTATGTCCGCATCCGCCAAGCCGTCCGCGAAGCCGTGACGGCCATCAACGAGGGGGCTGTTCAAAATGGCTGACATCAAAACCCAAGCTGGCGGCCTGCGTCGCCTTGGCATCGGCAAGGCCAACAGCCTTGACCTGACCCGCCGTGGCTTTCTGATCTCGGCCGGTCTGGCTGGTGCAGCCTTCGGGTTCCCGCGCTCGGGCCTCGCCGCGATGGATCCGGCGACTGCAGATGGTGTGCCGGTTGCCCCCACTGGTTCGCGCTTTGACCCGACCATCTGGTACTGGATCGACGCGTCGAACAAGGTCAACGTCCACATCAAGCAGGCCGAAATGGGCCAGCACGTCGGCACCGCGATCGCGCGTATTCTGGCGGACGAGCTGGGCGCGAACTGGGAAGACGTCAGCATCGAGCACGTCGATACCGACCCCAAGTGGGGCTTCATGATGACCGGCGGTAGCTGGTCCGTGTCGCAAAGCTGGCCGATCTATCGTCAGGCCGGCGCTGCTGGCCGTGTCGCCTTGGCTGAAAAGGCCGCCGCGCTGTGGAATGTCGATGTTGCGACCGTCACCGTCGCCAACGGCACCGTCACCTCGGGTGATCACACCGCCACGTTTGGTGAACTGGTCGCCGACGGCATCGACCGCACCTTTACCGAGGACGAGCTGGCCGCCCTGCCCCTGAAAGACCTGTCCGAGCTGACGCTGGTCGGCAAGGACGTCGAGGCGCTGGACATTGCCACCAAGGTCAACGGCAAGGCCATCTACGGCATCGACGCCAAGATCGACGGTATGGTTTACGGCGCCCCGCTGATTCCGCCGACCCGCTATGGTTCGGTCATCACCGAGATCGACGACAGCGAAGCCAAATCGATCCGCGGCTATCAACAAACGCTGAAGCTGGAAGACCCCTCGGGGATCGCACCGGGCTTTGCCGTGGTCATCGCAGATTCGCTGTGGGCCGCTAAAAAGGCTGCCAAGGTCATCAAAGTCACCTGGACCCCCGGCTTTGGTGCCGATCTGGGCGAGGATGACTTCCAAGCCGAAAACGCCCGCCTGATCGCCGACCCCAAATCCGGCAGCACGCTGGACGTGGGCGACAATGATGTCGACCCGATCTTCGCCAGCGCCGACAGCGTGCTGGAACAGACCTACACCACCGCCACCGTTCTGCACTTCCAAATGGAGCCTCTGAACGCGCTGGCCTTCCGCAACGACGACGGCATCTGGGAAGTCCACACCGGCAACCAGGCGCAATCGCTGACGATCCCGTGGCTCCAGACCGCTTTGGGTGTGGGCGACGGCGAGGTCATCATGCGCAGCTATATGCTGGGCGGCGGCTTTGGTCGTCGTCTGTCGGGCGACTATGCCGTGCCCGCCGCGCTGGCATCGCAAATGCTGGACGGCCGTCCGGTCAAGCTGATCTTCTCGCGCGAGGATGACGTGGCATTCGACGGCCCGCGTTCGCCGTCGACATCGCAGTTCCGCATGGCGTTTGACGCCGACAAAAAGGTGCTGGCGATGGACACGGCCTGCGCATCGGGCTGGCCGACCAAAGCGAACATGCCGCTCGGCTTGGCCAAGGGCACGAATGACGAGCCTTACGACCCCTTCGCGGTCGACGGGGCCGACCATTGGTACGAAACCGGCGGCCAGCGTCTGCGCGCGATTTCGAACGATCTGGCAGTGCAGACCTTCCGTCCGGGTTGGTTGCGGTCGGTTGCGCCGGGCTGGACGAACTTCGGCGTGGAGAGCTTCATGGACGAAGCCGCCCACCACGCAGGCGTTGACCCGCTGCAGTTCCGCCTTGACCATCTGACAGCCGAGGGCCGCAACGCAGGCAGCACGCCGCTGGACAAGGGCGGCGCGGCGCGCCAAGCCGCCGTGCTCAAGCGCGTGGCCGAGATTTCGGGTTACGGCAATGCCGTGCTGCCCGAAGGGTCCTCGATGGGGATCGCCACCACGTTCGGCCAGTCGCGCAGCATGCCGACTTGGGTTGCCGCTGTCGTGCAGATCGCGGTCGACAAAGAATGGGGCGAAATCAAGGTCGAAAAGATCTGGATGGTCGTTGACTGCGGCGTCGTGGTCGACCCTGATGGCGCCCATGCCCAGCTGCAAGGCGGCGCCCTGTGGGGCGTGTCGATGGCGCTGTTCGAAGGCACCGCCTTCGAAAACGGGTCCGTGCGTGACCGCAACCTGGCCACTTACACACCGCTGCGCCTGATGGACACCCCGCCGGAAATCAACATCGAACTGGTCGAAAGCACCGAGGCCCCCGTGGGCCTGGGCGAGCCGGGCGTGACCGTGATTGCCCCCGCAATCGCCAACGCCCTGTTCAACGGCACCGGCATCCGCATGCGCCACCTGCCGATGACGGCAGATGACGTGCTTGCCGCGCTGGAGGCCTGATCATGGCAAACGGCATGGCCGGTTTCAGCTGCGAATGGCCGGGGGTTCCGACGGAATCCCACGCCACCGGCACGGCCATGCCCGCAACACCAGCCATGGCGGCTCACCCCGCCATGGCCGACCCGTGGGAAGCCGCCCTGCAATTTGGCGAAGGCACGGTCATCGCCCTGCTGACCAAGACCGAAGGGGCTGCCTACCGCAATATCGGCACCGCCATGGCGATCGCCCCCGACGGGCGCTTTGCCGGTGCCATTACATCCGGCTGTATCGAGGCTGATCTGGTGCTGCGCGCCGCAGATCAACGCCTTGCGAACGCCCCCACGCTGCTGCGGTATGGGGAAGGCTCGCCATTTTTCGACTTGCGCTTGCCGTGCGGGGGTGCCGCCGAAATCACGCTATTCACTCTGCACGATATGCCTGTACTGCAGTCGTTGTCACAGGCCCGCGCGGCCCGTCAGCCGACAGCGCTGCTGCTGTCGCCCGATGGCCGGCTGTCGCTGACAGATCATGCACAAACCGGCTTTGGCCCGAACGGGTTTTTGACCGGCTTTTTGCCCCCCCTGCGTTTCGTCATTTTCGGGGCAGGACCCGAGGCACTTGTTTTCGCCAGCCTTGTCAACAGCATGGGCTATGGTCAAACCCTGCTGTCGCATGCCGATAACACGCTGGACATCGCGGCAGCCACGGGCCTTAATGCACAGCCCTTGGGCCGGATGGCTGACATCGCGCGGCTGGGCATTGATGCACACACCGCCGCGCTGCTGTTCTATCACGACCACGATTACGAGCCTGAAATCCTGCAAGCGCTGCTGCAAACCCCCGCGTTCTACATCGGGGCGCAGGGCAGCCGGAACACGCAGCGCAACCGCCTTGCGCGACTTTCGCTGGACGGTGTGGCCGATACTCAACTGGCGCGCATCCACGGCCCGATCGGGTTGATCCATTCGACCCGCGACCCGCAGGCGCTTGCCATCTCGGTCATGGCCGAGGTGATGCAGTATGATGCCGCAACCGTCTGACATCACGCTGGGTGTTGTGCTGGCGGCGGGCCTGTCGCGCCGGTTCGGGCCCGATAACAAACTGACCTATCCGTGGCAGGGACGCCCCATGTTGGGCTGGCCACTGGCGGCCTTGCACGGCGCGACGCTAGACCACCGCGCCGCCGTGGTGTCGGACCCTGCGGTCGCAGCCCTTGTGCCGCCGTCGTTCCAAACGATCACCTTGCCGACAGGGCTCCCGATGGCGTCATCGTTCGCGGCGGCGGTCGACCATGCCGTCGCAATCGGCGCGGCGCGGCTGTTGGTATGTTTGGGCGATATGCCCGGCATCGACACGCCCGTGCTGCAATCCCTGCTTGCGATGGGGGGCAGCGCCGCATGTGTGCATGACGGCGCGCGGATGCCGCCGATGGTGCTGGACGCGGCCGATTTCGCCGCCGCCCGCGCGGGGGCCAAGGGCGACCGTGGGGCACGGGCGTTTTTGCAAAGCCTCGCGCCCAGCCAACTGCTGCCGCTGAACGATACCGCCGCGCGCGATGTCGACACACCCCCCTAAGGCAGCCAAGGCCGCAAAGCGCGACCCGCCCATGCGCCCAGCAGGCAGAACAGCAGAAAGACCCAGCCTGATAGTGCCCCCGCCATCGTGCCCGACAGCAGCACCCCCACCGTGCAGCCCAGCGCGATCATCGCGCCAAAACCCAGCAAAACACCACCTGCCAGAAAGCGCGGCAAACTGGCGACACGCGGCCAGACGGGGCGGAATTGCCCTGCCAGCTGCGCGGCCACAGCGGCCCCCAACACCAGCCCGACCACAAAGACCCCGTTGCGCGAGGCCAGCGTTTCCTTGACCACCGCAATGCACCCCCGCAGCGTGTCCAGCGCCAGCAACCGCTGCGGCACCCATCCGCTGTCGGTTGCAAAGGTGCGCGCAAGCGACCCGATCTCGGCCGTTACGCCCAACGGCGCGACGCGCAGGTAAGCCAGAATACCGATCAGCCCCACAAGCACGCCCGCCAAAACCGGCGGCCAGCGCACGGAGAATATGGCCTGAACCGGCGTTACAGGTGCAACGGACGGCTGAGGGCGGGCAAAGCGCAGCACCACAAAGGCCAACACTGCAAAGCCCGCCAGCGCGACAGCCAAGGCTCCGCCGTGCCCGAGCAGTGCAGGCAGCCATACCACCTGCCCCGCGCCGACCGCCATATACAGCGGGTTCCACAGCAAAAACCCTAAAATGAACCCTGCACCCACACCCAATAAAACCAGCACCGACCCGACGCTTCCCTCGCCCAAGCGATACAGGTGCGCACTAATGCACGACCCGCTTATCGCCATGCCGACACCAAAGCAGAACGCGCCCAGCGCCAACGGCACACCAACCGGCCCGATGAACGCATCGGGCGGCAAGCGCCCTGCGAACGGGTCAGGCACCCAGCCGTGCAGCACCGCCGCATAGGCCACAGTTCCGGTGGCCAGCGCCGTCAGAATGGACAGCAGGCCCCGCGCGTCACCCTCGCTCAGGTAGTCGTTGAAGTTGCACCAAAAGCAAAACCGCGCGCGCTGAAACACCACGCCCAGCGCGACGCCCAACAGCATCGACAAGGGCAAAGGCCGGTTCAGCGCATCGCGCGCAGGAATCGCCCATAGCAATGCGACGATCACCACGGCCAAACCCGCCGCAACCCAAAAGTTGCGACGGGCGGGCCTGACATCAACAGCCAGCGACATCTGCGATTACAGACCCGTCCAGATCGTGCCCGCCGGGTTCGTCACAGGCACGGCCACAGCGTTGCCGTATTCTGTCCAAGACCCGTCGTAATTCTGCACATCATACCCCAAGATCTTGCTGAGGGCGAACCACGTGTGGCTCGACCGCTCGCCAATGCGGCAATAAGTGATGATCGGCTGCGACCCGTCGACCCCCGCCGCAGCATAGATCTCGCGCAGCTCGTCTGCCGACTTAAATCGGCCGTCGTCGGCAACGGCGCTACCCCACGGCACGTTGACGGCCCCCGTCACGTGGCCCGCACGGATTGCAGTTTCCTGAAAGCCCTCGGGTGCGATCACGGTACCGCTGTATTCATTGGCCGAGCGGATATCGACGATCGCATGCGTTGCGTCATTTGAGGCCGCCACAACCTCGGGCAGGAAGGCCCGCAAGTCGGCATTCGCGGCGGCCAGCGTGACATTGCCCTGCGCGGGGTCGGGCACGACGCTGTCCAGCGGGCGCCCCTCGGCCTCCCACGCGACGCGGCCGCCGTCCAGCAGTCGCACATCCTGTAGCCCGTAGACATCGAACACCCATGCGCCCCATGCCGCGAACCAGTTGTTCGTATCGCCGTAAAGGATGATCGTGGTGTCATCATTCACGCCCGCGGCTTGTAGGCGGGCCTGCAGGTCGGACTGGCTGGCGATGTCGCGCTGGACGGGATCGACGAGATCCGTGTGCCAGACAAAATTCACCGCGCCCGGAATATGGCCGCGCTCGTAAACGCCGGGGTTCACGCTGACCTCGATCAGGGCGATGTCAGGGTTACCGAGGTTTTCCTCGAGCCACGCGGTGGTGACCAAAGGCTCGGCTGCGGTGCTGGCGGTGGCAAAGAAAATGGCGGCGAAGGCCATGCTGATCGGCTTGAAATACATCTGTCGTCCCCTGCTGCATACATATGTGATTGCGCAGAAGGATGACGTAGCACCGTATTTTCGCAAGAAAACAGGTTCACCTGATTTCGCGGCCAGACAGCAACGGCACTACTGCCGCTGGGTCAGCTTGTAGGGAAAAGGCCTTCGACGCAGCGAATCACCCCCTCTGACACCCATCGCGCCGGAGGAGATGGCATTAGCGCGCATACAGCCGGTCGAGCCGCAGGAACTTGTTCAGAACGAACAGCGCGATCAGCGTCAGCAGCATGGTCATTGCCGAAACTGCATGGATCGTCGGCTCGAGCATGAAGGTCGAGTCGGCATAGATCCGCACCGGCAAGGTCGTCATCCGCGCAGTCGTCAAGAAGCTGGTGACGGTCACCTCGCCAAAGCTGGTCAGGAACGCCATGATCGACGCCGCCGCGATTCCGGGGGCCAAGCCGGGCAGGATGATGCGGAAGAAGCGCTGCACCGCATTCGCGCCAAGGCTTGCGGCCGCTTCCTCTTGGCTGCGGTCCAGTTGCATGACCGATGCTACCAGCAGGCTGATGCAGAACGGAATCACGATCACCACATGCACGGCCAACAGCCCCAAAAACGGCGGCAAGCGGAAGAAGATGCTAAGAAGTTGCAGCATCCCCACCCCGATGGCCACCCCCGGCAGCGACAGCGGCAACGCCCAGAACACCGCCAGCCCCGAGATCCCCGGAAAGCGGAACCGCACCAGCGCAAAAGCGGCAGGGATCGAAACTGCCAGCGCCACCAGCGTCGACCCAATGGCCAAGCGGACCGAGTTCAGGAAGGCGGCCGTGTAATTGCCGTTTTCCAGCACCAGCTGGTACCATTTCAGCGTAAAGCCCATGAACTTGGCCGACGAAGCTTGCGGCACATCGTTGAAGCTTTGCATCACCACCAGATACAGCGGCAACAGCAGCAGCAAGATTGCCGCCGCCAACAGCACTTTGGACAAGATCGGCCCGACGACATCCATCGTGCGCACCAGTGCGATGGGCAGCGCAGGCAACGTTGCCGCCGCGCGGCCTTGGCCGCCGGCATTATTCACCCAAGGCGTCAGGCGGCGAAAGACCAGCAGAACCACGCCCGAAAAGCCAAGGCTGGCCAGAGTCATCACCAACGTCAGCGCTGCCGCGACGGGGTAGTTCAGGTTCACGATCGCCTCGCGGTAGACCAGCATGCCGCTGGTCAGCACACGCCCGCCGCCCAGAATCGTCGCCGATACATAAGCGGTCGAGGCCATCAGGAAGACCACGACGATCCCCGCGCGCAGCCCCGGCAGCGCCATCGGGAAACGCACCGTCCAAAAGACCATGCTGGGCGATGCGCCCAAGCTCTCGGCCGCTTCGTGCACGCGCGGCGACGTGCCCTGCAGCACATCATACAGCGCCAAGACGACATAGGGCATAAAAACCTGCGCCAAGGCCACACAGACCGCGCCGTAGTTATACAGCATCCCCCGGAACGGGCCGATGCCGAACCAGCCCAGAACACCGTTTAAAATACCGTCGGGGGCCAGCAGCAGCACAATGCCCAGTGACCGCACCACAACGTTGGTCAGCAGCGGGATCAGGATGACGACGAAAGCCAACGCCCGCCACCGCGCAGGCACCGAAACCAGCCACAACGCCAGCGGATAGCCCAGCAGCACCGAAACAACCGTGACCCCGCCCGCAAGCAGCAGCGTTTCCAGCACGACCTTGAGGTAGAAGAAATCCCCCAGAACCGTCGCATATTGCGCCGCGCTGGGGGTGCGGAACAGCGGCCCGAACGGGTCCGAATAGCCGTGCAGCGACAGCAGCATCACAACCGCCATCGGCACCGCAAAGGCCGCGATCAAAACCAAAGTGACCGGGGTTGCCAACCCCCGGCCGATATTGCGCTGCGAAATCACCCTGCGATTTCCCGCGTGAAGCGGCTGGACCATTCGGACTGCTTCGACGCGATATGTTCCCAGTCGAAGCTGACCAACCGCTCCATTTGTTCGGGGGTGAGGATTTTATCCTTCAGGTCATCGGGGATGACGACGTTGTTCACGGTGGGCGAGTAATAGGTCTGGCGCATGTAGGCCTGCATGCAGGGCTCGGACAGGTGCAGGTTGATCCATTCCTCGGCCAGAACCTGATTTTGGGTGCCGGTAGTGATGCACGCCACGTTCATCGCCGCGCAGATCCCCTCGGTCGGGTCTGCGATGGTGATGCCCGGCAGCGTGCTATCCTTGGCGATATTGGCCAGCGACCCGAATTCGACCGTGATGTCGGCGATATCCTGTTCGAACATCTGCCACGCGTTTTCGGCCGAGGTTTGCACCGCAGCGAAAGGCTTCAGTTCCTTCAGCTTGTCGAAGCCGACATCGATGTTGAATTCATCGCCGCCATAGGTTTTGGCCAGCATCAGCAACGCTGCCATGCCTTCCATCCCCGGCACTTGCGGCACGGCGAAGCGGCCCTTCCATTCATCGTTGAACAGATCCTTCCACGACGTGATCGGGGCCGAGGCTTTGTCGGTTTTGTAGATGATCGTCGCGGGGTTGAAGGCGACGCCGTAGCCGCCCATTTTTGCCAGTGGGTACAGGTATTGCGCGTTTTCAACCGCGTCCGTCGGTGCTTGTGTCACGCCATCGGTCACCGCCTGGCGCGATTCGTAGATGTTCAGATAGATGACATCAAAGCTGGGGCGGCCGCGTTCGGCATAGGCGCGCGCGCGACGCTCGCCCGTGCCGCCCAGCACGTAGCTGACCTTGCAACCGTATTTCTCGACCAGCGCGGGTTCGACGAATTCGCGCACGATGCGCTCTTGCGCGCCGCCCCAAATACCGACGATCAGCTCGTCCCCCGGTTTGGGCTGGGCGATTGCGCTGCGTACAAAGCTGAACGGGGCTGCGACACCCGTACCCAGAACCAGCTTTCCGAAAGTCCGTCTTTTCATCAGTGTCATAGCCATATCCCTGTTGGTTTTTTTGTTTTTCAGATGAACGTAATGCTGCCCGGCAGGGCGTGCACGCGGCAGGCGCTGCCGACGGGCGGCACCGGCTGGTCGGAAGGTGTCAGCAGCCGCACGCGGCCAGACGGGGTGGTCACATCGGTCTCGACCGCATCACCCAAATAGGCCGAGGACACGACCGTCCCCGCGAAAACCTCGGGGCCGGCGTCGGGCGAAAAGCGCAGGCGGGCGGCGCGCAGCACGGCGCGGGTGGCCCCAGCAGGCGCGCCGTCCCAGCGAAAACCCGGCGCGGTGAAAACGCCTTCATGAGTCTCGCCCGTGATGACGGCGCGTTCGCCCAAAAAGGATGCCGTGAATTCATGCGTCGGGTGATCGCACAAGGTGCGCGGGTCGCCGACTTCGACAATCTTGCCCGCACTCATCACCACGACGCGGTCGGACATGGCCAAGGCTTCAGCCTGATCGTGCGTCACGAAAACGGTGGTGATCGACAGACGCTGCTGCAGGGCGCGGATTTCCGACCGCATCTCGCCGCGCAGATGCGCGTCCAAATTCGAAAGCGGCTCGTCCAACAACAGCACCGAAGGCTCGATCACCAGCGCGCGGGCCAAGGCAACACGCTGTTGCTGCCCGCCCGATAGCTGGCCCGGATAGCGGTCAACGAACTTACCCAACCCCACCAGTTCGGCGGCGGCGCGGGCACGTTCCAACCGCTCGGCCTTGGGGACGGCGCGCATCGACAGACCAAAGGCGACATTGCCCAGCACGGTCAGATGCGGAAACAACGCGTAGGATTGGAACACGACGCCGATGTTGCGCCGATGCGGGGCCAGCCCCGTCACGTCCTTGCCGTCGATCACCACCTCGCCCGAGGTCGGCTGCACGAACCCCGCAATCATGCGCAGCGTGGTGGTCTTGCCACAACCCGATGGACCAAGCAGCGAGACCAGCTCGCCCTTGTCGATGTTCAGCGAAATATCCTGCGCGGCCAGCGCATTGCCGTAATGGGCGTTAAGGTGCTGCAGGCGAAGGAAGTCTCGGCTCATGTCGGGCTAACCTGATAATCTGCGGCCTGTGACAGCCGGTCTATGGGGAAGTCCGCTGTCTCGCGGATCAGTTGCACCAAACGCGCTGCGGCGCGGTCGATCAGGATTTCGCCCCGCTGTGCATCGGCCGCGGCGGCGTTGCCGCTGACGCCCGAAGGGTGCAGATCTTCCGCCATCCAGCCAAACAGGCCCGGGCGCAAAATTTCGGCCTCGCCCGCCATTTGCTGCGACAGTTGGCGGAAATCGGCGGCGCGGGACATATCGACCAATTCGGGGTGCAGGGCCAGCATGGCGCTGGTTTCAATTTCGCCGCCGTGGTAGCCGTGCAGTTCTTCCTCGGGGGTGAACAGCCCCTCCATGGACGTGATGCGGAACCATGTTGCTGCAACCGCCAGCATCCCCAGCTTGGCCCGCAGATCACGGACGACGATCTCACTCAGCTGCACCTGCCCGCCGTGCGAATTGAACAAGATGATCCGCCGACACCCCGTGCGCCGCACACATTCGCCCATCTCGAACCAGATTTTCGCCACAAGGTCCCACGACAGGGTCAGCGTGCCGGGGTAGGACAAATGTTCGGTCGATTTCCCGACGGGGATCATGGGCAGAACATAGACCGGCAAGGCGGGGTCGATCTGGTCCAAGGCGCGCGCCACGATGCCCGCATTAATCATCGCATCGACACCGACGGGCAGATGCGGGCCGTGTTGTTCGACCGTCGCGATTGGCAGCACGGCCACGGCCTGCGTCATATCGCGGCCGGCGAATGCGGCTGTCGAAAGGGTCCACCACAGATCAGCCATTGCGCTTTTCCTGTTCATTCACATCAAACTCGCACATCAAGACCAACGCAAATCAACATAAAACAACTTGATTTGCGCCTTGTGCGCTCCACCCAGCCTTACGAAGGGGAAAGTTTGCCCAAAATTGCACCAAATGCGATTTATTGCGGCATCACGGGATGGCGCAGCACTTCGCCCAGCAGATCGACGAATCCATCGACGTGGTTCTGGGCGATGGCCTGCCCTTTCTCTGCTGTGCCGAGGCTGGCATTCCCGATGGCGCCCGACGGGTGCACATCGCTGGAAATCCACGCCCATGCATGGGTTCCGGTCGGGCGCAGGTAGGTGTAGTCGGCTTCCTCTTGCGCGGCGACGGATGTGAAGTTGCCCGCTTTGGACATATCGACCAGTTCGGGGCGGAAATGCAGCACAAGTGCGGTCTCGACCTCGCCGCCGTGAATGCCCTGCCGCGCTTCCTCGGCCGAGATCAGCCCCGCAGGCGCGCCAAACCGAGACCAGCTTGTTTTCACAACGAAAAGTCCGCATTTTACACGCAACTCGCGCGCGACAATGCCCATGATTTCCTCGTTCCCGCCGTGAGAGTTTACGATCACCAGCTTGCGAATACCCGTGCGCGCCACGCTCTCGCCGATTTCGACCCATGAATCGATCAGCGTCTTGGCCGCATGCGTGACGGTGCCCTTGGCCCACAGATGTTCGTTCGATTTGCCGACGGGCTGCACGGGGAGGATGCGAATATCCAGATCTGCGGGCGCGACTTTGGCCAGCAATTCTAGATGGCCGGTATTGATAATGACATCGGTGCCCACCGGCAGATGGGGGCCGTGCTGCTCGACGGCCGCGATGGGCAAAATGGCGATGGTCTTCATCGGATCTACGGTGTCGAAATCGGCGGCGGTGAAGTCATTCCACCAAATTTTGCGGGCCATACTGCATTCTCCTTTGCAAACACTCAAATTCAAACATCGGGGGCGTCATTCAACCCCAGCACCTCGCGCGCATAGGGGCTGAGGGTCATGCACGGGGTATCGATCTGCTCCAGCATGGGGATCAGCAGGTGTTCCTGATCCAGAAAAAGCGCCTTGGTCATCGCATCAGCCAAGCGCGGCAGGCCGTAGCGGTGGCTGCTGATGGAAACCGCCGACAGCCCGCCCATCGACGCCATTGCCAGCGAATTGAACGTGTAAACCCGCGTCAGGCCCGGCGCAGACCCCGGTGCCCGCGGCTGAAAGCGGTAATCGGCATCGATCAAGGGCTGGCGCAATCGGGTGGAATCGCGCCCCGCCGACGGTTGAAAAACGTCACCCCAACGCAAAGCGGCGGCGGCGATGTGCTGCAACTCGGGACGCAGGGTCATGTCGGATGTCAGGCCGGTTGCAGCGATGATGTGGTCGAACCGGAACGTGCCTTTGGGGGTGTCCACCACCACCTGTCCGGCCTCATAGCGCAGCGCCGTCCACGGGGCCCCGCGCCAGAACCGGAAGTTATCGAACGCCAGCGCGCGGTTGAAGTGATGCTCGGCCGGGGCCTGCGAGACGCCCGACAAAAACACGCCCAGATCCCACTTGGTCTGGTGGCTCAGCTGCGCAGCATGGCCCAAAAACCCGCTGTATTCAAAGGCGCGCACCAGATCGCGCAGCGATGCGTCGGGGCGGCGCATAAATGTCTGCACGCTGCGCGCCCCTGCATCCAGCGCGGCAACGCTGGCGTCAAAGGCAGATGCGCCCGCCCCCAACACCCCCACATCCTTGCCGCGCAGCGCCGCGGCATCAAACCCGTGGCACACATGGGAATAGGCGGTCGGCGGCAAGGCGTCGCGGATGAAATCGGGCACTGCCCAATCGCCGCCCCCTTCCATACCCGTGGCCAAAACCACATAGCGGCTGCGGATCGCCCCGCCATCCGCCGTGGTCAGGCTGACACCATCGGCGTCAAAGGCGATGTCGGTGACCGTGACATCATTGCGGATCTGCAGGTCGGCAATCGCGCGGTACCAGCGCAGATATTCCATCCACTGCACACGGGGCACACGGGTGATCGCATCCCATGCGGGCTGCCCATAACGGGCGACGAACCAGCTATGCACCGTTAGCGACGGCAGGCCCATTTCAAGGCCAGTGATCCCCTTGGGCGAGCGGATCTCGTGATTGCGGGCGTAAGTGTCCCAGACGCCCTCGTATCCTGCGGGGTTGCGGTCAAGCAGCAGCACATTGGTGATACCGCGCCGCTTCAGCATATGGCCCAAGCCCAAGCCCGACTGCCCTGCCCCGATGATGACCACGTCGGGTATATCCTGCCCCGCATATTGCTGCCCGATAACCCACGGCTGGGTGGCAAAGGACATCATGTCCATCTCGGCCCGAATCTGCGCGCGCAGCGACGCCAAACGCGCGGCGGCTGCGGGGTGATCCTGCAGCGGGGCGGGCGGGTCGGTCGATATGGGGTGCGCGGGCCGCGCAGCGGGCGATACCGACATCAGTGGGGGTGGCTCCTGCAGCGCCGGCGGGTTACCGGCAAGCCATGGTGGCGCAGCGGTGTGCCGTGGAAAAGCGCTCAGTCAGCGCCGCCCCGTTGCGTTTTTGGCAACGCCACCTAGCTTGCTCCGCGACTGACGCCCCCTTCCGGCTGGGGCAGGCCCACCATATCCCAAATATCGCGGCTAAACTCGGGCAAGGCCGCCCGCATCATCTCTAGCATCAGCGCACCGGCGGTCGACAAAATACGCCCCGCCCGCACCTGCAGCACCAGCGAGGGATTGCGCACCGCCGGATCAATCAGCGCCGCAAAGGCCAATTCCCCCCGCCGCACATCCGCCATGATGCCAACGGGACTGCGCACGCCAATCCCCAACCCAGCCTTCACCAGCGGCGGGATAAGATCGACGGTGTTCGTCTCGACAATCGTGGCCGAGGGGGCGGCGGCCTCGATCTGCTTTTGCCACGTCCCCGCCCCCAAGCTATCGGCCGCGCGGATCAGACGTACGCCTACCAGATCGTGCAGCGCAACCTTGCCCTGCCCTGCCAGAGCCGACTGCGGCGGCGCGACCAGCCCGACGGGCACTTCGACGCGCCCCGCCAGCGCAACCTCGGCGCGCGGCAGGGGCGACATGGCCAGCCCGATGTCGATTTCATCAGCGGCAATACGGGTCATAATCGTCTCGGCATCACCCACCTCGATCGTGTGGGTCACGGCGGGATTGGCCTGATGGAAGGCGGCCAGAACATTGGGCAGGAAATCGCGGGCAATCCCCGCCTCGCACCCCAAGCGCACGTGCCCGCGCCGCAAGCCGCGCAGGTCGTCGATTTGGGCAATGGCCCGCTCCAGATCGCGGTCTAGCTGGCGCACATACTGATACAGCACTTCGCCCGCCGCCGTCAGGCGCACGCCCGCCGCGCGGCGTTCGAACAGGCGGCACTGCAATTGTTCCTCCAGCTTCAGAATCTGGCGGTTTACGGCTGACGGCGCGACCGACAGCTGCTCGGCCGCCTGCCGCATCGACCCCGACCGCACAGTTTCGCTGAAATAGCGCAGCGCCACCAGATGCACGTGCACGAAGGAATTCGCCATGATCACCCGCCCCTTTGTCGCCCACCCCATCCAAGCGACGCGGCGGGCAAATAGCAAGGCGCGCCTAACGGTCGACGCTACGCATATCGCACGTCGTCATGGGGTTGCCGCATACACCACGAAACCATGCACGCGTCTGGGTGTGGGGCGTGATATCCACCAAGGCGTCGTTTGCAGCGCGCTTGAGCGTTTGGCGATAGTCGATCTGCACCCAATCACCCGCACACGACAAAACCTGATCGACCGCCCCGAGATCCGTCGCCCAATCGTCACCGAGATCGACCAGCTGCGCACTGCTGGTGTCGGGCTGCGCATAACCGCGCGCCGATTGGATGGCGAAGCGGACGCTATCCGCAGGCACCCACCCCGTATTAGGGGGCAGCGGCCGCGCATCGTCATTATCGCCATCGCTTGCCGCGACGATTTGAAACCAACCGTCCTGCGCTGCCCCCACCTCGACCATCACCGGAACGAGGGGATCCTCGCGGCCCGCTGGCGGGGTATTATCGCTGACAGGGTAAACGCCTAGTACGGCCGCCCCCGAGTCGGGCAAAGCGCGCGCGGGAACGCCATCGGCAACAGCAGGGCTGATCCAACCCGAAAGCGTGCAGCCTTGGGGCAGGACGTCAGCCACAGCCTCCACACCACCGCCAGCCAGCGCAGCCATACAGCACAAAAACACATGCAATTTCACCGCCAGACACCCTGCGCCATATTCGTACTTCGCGCACACTCTAGCCTGATCACATACCAGAGCAACGAAAACTGGGCACATGAAAGACGTGATTTCGGGGGTATGCTGGGAAAGTGGCGGAGACGAAGGGATTCATGTCTCCGTGATAATACGTTCAATATATTAATAAATATATAAAATAATTCCACCGTGTATCCCAGATTGTAGTGCGAAATGTAAGGTAGATGTTGGCATTTAAGGTCAGAAGGTTTGCCTTCATTTTGCCGCCCCGCGCTTCTGCGCGCCGATCTTAGGGCGGCTGCAGCCCGCGCAGGCTCTCGCCTGCTTGGCTGTCATATATAATATAAAGACGTTGTGGGGGGGGGGGGTGAGGTGGTGTGCATCCCTTCAAAGCTGGCATTGGTTTTGAGGTTTGTTTTATTTTTGCCCCTCTGCCCGCCGTCGCGGGACAGAGGGTCTTGGCGGCACGTTCCATGCCGCTTTTGCTGAGCGGGCCGCCCCGTCAGCCAAGTGAGCGTGTATATAATGATATGGGTATATCATTATATACAAAGAAAGAGCCTTTTGAGGGGGCGGTAGCGATGCCCCGCCCCTCAAAAGGCCGCACGCGATTGGCGTGCGAAGGTCATTTGGACGCCCATATCGTCGAAATGACAGCCGTAAGGGCCTTATGAGGATTGGTGCCATGACAAGGCACCAATCCAGTGGCCCGTGCGGCAGCTGCGCAGCACGGCCCCAGCGCAGCCGCTGGTCGCGACTATGGCCCTGAACGCCCAACGCCGGAGCGTTTTGGCGCTCAAGGCCGCGCGAAAGGGGTTCGAGGGGTGCTCCCCTCGCCAGCAAATGATTGAACAAAGGGCCGCAACAGGCGGCACTGTGGTTCAATATGTGCTGGAATCTGAGGGCCGAGCTCAAAGAGCAGACCACAGATTGCAAGGGGGTTGAGGCACGAGACCGCCGCGCAGTTGGCCCGCATGGGCCGACGGAGCGCCTCGCCGGCGCAAGGGGCAGAATAAGGTAGCTGCGAAGCTACCTACAGTCTGTCGTTATAGGTAGCCTTGAGCGGACACCTAGGTAGCGGATTATTCGGAGGTAAGGGCGGTGAGCGACCAAGGAAAAAATCGGCCAGCAGACCGCAGCGTAATGAATAACCGGACGTTCGGCCAACTTTGTAAAACGGCCTAACATTCCCACGGCCGTTTGGTCATTGCGAACCCATTGCGGACGGTCAGCCGGTCGTCCGCTCAGAGATCCAGCTCGATCTCTCCACCCCCAAATCTGCCTTCAACTCGCAATGGCTTATGTTTCGCAACTATGCCAAGCGTAAGGCCTTGACTAGAGCGCACTTATTAAATCAATTTGGGCCGGCAACGCCTGGGAGACCGCCTCGTTGGGAAACTATACATTTTTTCGTCCTGCGCAAATTATAGAGATCAGACTCGATGATCAGTAGAATTTCAATACGGAACTTTCGGTCAATTGCGAGTGCCGATATTGATGGAAATTGGATTACAACACTCGTTGGTGCAAATGATGCAGGAAAGTCTAACGTTCTGCGAGCCTTAAATTTATTCTTCAATAATGAGATAAATTCAGGGGAGGATTTCGAGTTTACACGAGACTACAATCAATTTGCGCCAGCGCTAAATCGGAAAGCTGCGCAGATTGAGATTTCGATTATTTTTGATCTACCCGATGGATATAAGCGCGAAGGGCAGTCCGATCAAGTTGTTTGGAAAAAAGTCTGGCGTAAGGATGGTGAGGTGCGTGCTTTAGAGAGGCGCGCGTTCTCCGACGGGCAGCCATTTCCACAAAGAAGCAAAATACCGGCGTTGCTAGATCGAATCAGGTTTACGCATATCCCCGCGATTAAGGATAAGGCGTTTTTCGCCGATCTTCAGGGACGGCTGTATGACGTGCTCGCCTCCGTCGCTGAGGGGCCATTAAAAAATTCAGCAGGGGAGTTTCAAGCTCAGCTTGGCGCGCAACTACAGGATTTGCTCTCGAACCTCAGAGAAGCGTTCGAGGCGGAGTCCACAATGCGGCTCCCCGAAAATCTTCGCGAAATTTTCGAAAGCTTGGAGATCAGTTCTGGTGAAGTTCCTCTCTCTCGGCGTGGGGATGGAATTAAAATCCGGCATATTCCGTTGATGCTGAAGTTTATAGCACAAAAGCAGGATGACCTTCTTACTAGAGGCGGAGTCCGTTACACACATATCTGGGGATTTGAAGAGCCGGAGAATAACGTTGAGATGTCTGCCGCTTTTGCAATGGGAGATGAGTTCCTTGAACTCATTGCAGAATCGGATCGCTTTCAACTTTTTTTGACTACGCATTCTCCAATTTTCTATCGTCTCGACCAACGCAGGCCCGAAGGTGTCGACTGGCTCACCTCCCATTTTGTGTCGAAAAGTGGCAACCATACGATTACGACAACCCGCGCTCCCGACGAGGTGGATGAAAGCATGGGCTTGATGCCGATAGTGGCTCCGTATGTCGCAGAAGCCAAGAGGCGCTATGATGAGATTGGTGCGCAACTGGAAGCCGTCCAAGACATTGCAGAGCAGCGCCGCCCGACAATTTTTGTCGAAGGCGATAGTGACCGCGTTGTCTTTGCGAAAGCCTGGCAGCTCTTTAGCGGCATCGCAGATGATCGCGTTTACATCTGTTCAGGTGGAGAAGCGTATGGTGGAGCCTCAGCTCTGCATAGTCGTTCGCTCGCTTGGATGTTGACAGTGCGTCATCGACCTGTAGCTGATCGCGTAAAATCAGCATCAGTATTCGACGATGATGCCAGCGGAAACGCTGCGAGAGTGTCTCTCGGAAATGACATTACTAGAATGAATCTGGGTCACTGTGGTTTGAAATCCTTTAAGCTCGATACTCCACCCAGACTTCAGCCTCTCGCTCGGCGCGGGTTTAAACTTTCGGTGGATCTTGAATCTTACTATACCGACGCAGTGTGGGAGCGTGCGATCGAGAGTGGCTGGCTCGAGCCTATCGACGATCTTGCAAGCTTGCTTTCTCCTAAATTGTTAAATCGGATGGCAGCCGGCGGAGCGAATCCATTTGCTGAACTAAATGAGGCAGACGCATCGCGAATCTGTAATAAGTTCAATGATCTGGGTAAGCGGCGGGCGTCGATGTTTATTCAGCGTCTGGATCAGGAAGACGCTGAGCGGGAGCTCGAAAGCTTCCGTCCTATGATCGAAAAAATTCGCGGTCATCTTTTCCAAGGAGGTGCGGATGCCGCTGCGGAGTAAGGTAAAAAACCTACACTAAACGCAGACCAGCCAACGGCAGGAATGTCCGCATCGCCGACCTTCGTATCACGTTCTGACCCCGTCACGCCTGAGCGCAGCTTTCGGATAGCTAAAGCCGCGATTGGCAGCGAGCTCGCGCGCCATCTCGAACCGCGCCAGCGCCTCGCCGTCGCGACCCGTGAGTTTGATCTCCCAAGCGGCGACAAGCTCAGACCACACCTTCACCGCCTTTTCCGACGCCAAGGCGAGCGAATCCGTGTGCAGAGACAGGTCAATGAACGCGCGTCGCTCGACCGACTCATACCGACGCGGCACGCGGCGATAGAGATAATAACTGGAGCCACGCAGGACAGGGGAGGGAATCTTCTTCATGCCCCAACGCTAGCGCCCGAAAAGCCGCAAGCGCAATCACCCAGTAAGGGAGAATGTATGGGGAAATGTAGGGTAAATTTGCACACTCTGATAAGTGATATTATAAATATCATTTATTATCAGTGGTTTGCGCAACTCTATCGCAAGAAAAATGGCGGAGACGAAGGGATTCGAACCCTCGAGACCCTTTAGGGGCCTGCACCCTTAGCAGGGGTGTGCCTTCGACCACTCGGCCACGTCTCCGCCTGCGGGTCTATCAGCCAAAGCCGATGAAACACAAGGTCAATTCTGCGTCCGAGGGCGCAGTTGCAGTAGGGTCAAGCAGCGGGCATGAAAATCGTCGTCACAGCCCCATTAAGGGCTTATCTTTATCGCTAGCGCCTGCGACCAACGCAGGCAGCAGCACTTTCACCCGCAGCCCGCCCGCTGGCGACGCCTC
This sequence comes from Ketogulonicigenium robustum, assembly GCF_002117445.1. NCBI lineage: Bacteria > Pseudomonadati > Pseudomonadota > Alphaproteobacteria > Rhodobacterales > Roseobacteraceae > Ketogulonicigenium > Ketogulonicigenium robustum. The sequence goes on along the minus strand of NZ_CP019937.1, from coordinate 72,941 downwards.
CAGCTCGAGGCTGCCGCCATGGCGTTCTATAATGCGGTTCGCAAGGTAAAGCCCCAGCCCCACGCCTTCGGACTGGTCAGTTCGCGCCGTCTGGCCGCGTTGAAAGGGCTGCAAAAGGCGGGCGCGATCCTCGGGGGGGATGCCAGGGCCGTCATCGTCGAACAGAATCATATGCTTGCAACCGCGTCCATCACGCGGCTGCGGGCCTGCAACCAGCTTGACGCGCACGGTCTGGGCATATTTCCCTGCGTTCTCGATCAGGTTGGAAAAAGCCCGATCCAGCAGGCCGACGTGTCCCTGCATCAGCGCAAGCCGCTGGGGCAACGGGTCTTGCAGGGGCAGGTCGTAATCCGCGGTGATGTCGCGCAACAAATGGCGCAGGTCCATCGTCTCTTCCAGCCGGGCCATTTCGGTTTCAGTGAAGCGGAAGGCCCCGTCAGCCACGCGGGTGATCTGGTCGATGTCATGTTCAGCCGCCGCGCGCAGATCGCTATCCAACTTGCGAATCCGTAACGTCAGACGCGCCAGCGGCGTGCGGATGTCGTGCGACAGCGCCGCAATCATGTCGCTGCGGCTTCGGTCGGCCTGCGCGATGTTCTGTTGCATGCGGTTGAATGCCAAAACCAGCACGCGCAAATCCGGCGGTCGCGGCACAGGCAAGGGGCGCGGCTCCAGATCGCGGCCGAAGTCTTCGGCAGCGGCGGCAAGACGGCGCAGGGGGTTCGTCTCGCGCCAGATAATCGCCATCGAGAGCAGCGCGACGCCAGCCAGAAACAATGCCGTAAACACCCCCAGCGGGATGCCCGCGAAAAACAGCCCGCGTACGGGGTGGCGATACAGATTCACCCATGTCCCGTCAGCCAGTCGCACCGAAACCCGGACCTGCTGGGTATTTATACTGCGCGAAAGGTTGGGCAAAAACCAATGGCGCCCCTCGCGCGGGATCACGACTTGCAGCTGATGGCTGCCCAACATATCAGAATAATCCGAAAGCCATGCGCCGAACCCGGGCACGACCACCTCGCCGCTGCGCGCATCGATACCATCACCCAAGGCGGGGATATCGTCCGTCCAACTGATCGTCGTTCCTTCATCCGAAATCGACCTTACCAACAAGCCGCGCTGCTCGGCGTTGCTGTGGTCCATCAGGGTGACGATTGCCTCTAGCCGGTCGGGGAACATGGCGGCGCGGCGCGTCAGCGCATCGACCCCACGGTCAGATATATAGACCACCACGCTGAGGATCTGCAGCACCAGCATGGAAAACAGGATGACCAACATCAGCCGGGCGCCAAGACCCAGCTTGCTCATACCTTTGTCCTGTGCACGGGGCAGACCAGAACATAGCCGCCGCCGCGCACTGTCTTGATGATCTGGCCCGCGTCATCGCCCAACTTGCGCCGCAGCTTGGACACCTGAACATCAATGGCGCGGTCAAACGGGCCGCTCACGCGTCCGCGCGTGGTATCCAGCAAGTGGTCACGGCTCAGCACGCGCCCGGGCGCGATGACGAACTGCACCAGCAGCTCGAACTCACCCGATGACAGCCCCGCATCAACGCCGTCATCGCGCCCCACCAGACTGCGCGCGGCGAAATCCAACCGCCAGTCCAGAAAATCGGCAACCTCGCGCCCGCCCGGCCCCTCGACCGGCACCGCGCGGCGCAGCAGGGCGCGGACACGGGCGATCAGCTCGCGGGGGTTGAAGGGCTTGGGCAGGTAGTCGTCGGCGCCCAGTTCCAGCCCGACGATACGGTCTATATCGGCCCCGCGCGCCGTCAGCATCATGATGCGGAAGGGGGATTCGGGCGCCAAGCGCCGGCAAATCGACAGGCCGTCCTCGCCGGGTAGCATGACATCGAGTAGCAGCACATCGGGGTGCTCGCGCAGCAGATAGACATCCAGCGCGCGGCCATCGGGCAGCGGGGTCACAAGGAACCCCTCTTCCTCCAGTAAACTGGCAACCAGATTGCGCAGCTCGTCGTCGTCCTCGACCAGCGCGATGCGGCGCGGCGTGTCATAGCTATTTCTGTTCATGGCGAAACTATAGCGCGGCTGAGGCGGGCGCAGAAAGGCACCTTACAAAATATTACATCGCCGCCCACGCGCTAGCTGGCCAGAACGGCGATCAACGCCAGCGCGGCGGGCAGCGTCTGAACGAATATGATCTTGCGGCTGGATGTCAGCGCGCCAAATACCCCCGCCACCGCGACACACAGCAGGAAGAACACCTTGATCGCATCGCCCTGCGGGCCCAGCCAAATCCCCCAGATCAGCCCGGCCGCCAAAAAGCCGTTATAGACCCCCTGATTTGCGGCCAAAATCTTGGTGGCCTTGGCAAAGTCGGGCTGTAGGCCAAAGGCGCGGATACCTTGCGGCTTGTCCCACAAGAACACCTCGAGGACGAAAATCCATATATGAATCAGCGCGACCAGCGCCGTCAGAATTACCGCGATCATTCCAACCCACCTTCTTCGCCCCATCACTATCAGGGCAGCCTAGCACCTACCCCCACCCACGCAAGAGGGCTATAGCCGTAACCCCCGCAGCCGCAGCGCGTTGGTGATCACACTGACCGAGGATAACGCCATCGCCAGCGCCGCCACCACGGGCGACAGCAAAATGCCAAAGGTCGGGTAAAGCACCCCCGCCGCCAGCGGGATGCCCGCAGCGTTGTAGATAAAGGCGAACATCAGGTTCTGCCGAATGTTCCGCATCGTTGCCTGCGACAGCACACGCGCATTCACGATACCCGTCAGATCGCCCTGCAGCAGCGTCACACCCGCGCTTTCAATGGCCACATCCGTGCCTTGGCCCATCGCGATACCCACATCCGCAGCGGCCAGCGCGGGCGCGTCATTCACCCCGTCGCCCGCCATCGCGACAACTTTGCCCTGCCCTTTCAGCTTGGCCACAACAGCGGCTTTCTGGTCAGGCAGCACATCAGCCTCGACCGCATCAATAGCAAGGCGTTTCGCCACAGCTTGCGCCGTAGTGACATTGTCGCCCGTCAGCATGACGACATGCACCCCTTCGGCCTGCAGCGCACTGATCGCGTCAAGGCTGGTTTCCTTGATCGGGTCGGCGATGGCCAAGGCGCCCGCCAAGCGGCCATCGACCGCCATGAAAATCGCGCTGGCTCCATCCTGACGCATATCCTCGGCCGTGGCGGCCAGCGGCGCGACATCGACGCTGCTCTCGCCCAGAAAGCCCGCATTCCCCAGCAAGATCTGCATGCCCTCAACCGTGGCGGTCACGCCCTTGCCCACGGGCTGGTCGAACCCCGTAACCGAGGGGATCGCCACGCCGCGGCTTTGCGCCGCTTTCACAATCGCCTGCGCCAGCGGGTGCTCAGACCCAGCCTCGGCAGCGGCGGCTAACCGCAATAGCGTGTCTTCGTCGAAGCCCCCGCTAGCGGCGATGCGCAGCAGCGCTGGCTTCCCTTCGGTCAGCGTTCCGGTTTTGTCGACGACCAGCGTGTCGACCTTTTCCATCCGCTCCAGCGCCTCGGCATTCTTGATCAGAACGCCCGCACCCGCACCTTTGCCGATACCCACCATAATCGACATCGGCGTCGCCAGCCCCAGCGCACATGGACAGGCGATGATCAAAACCGAGACCGCCGCCAACAGCCCGTTCGCAAAACGCGGGTCCGGCCCGACAGCTGCCCAGACGACGAACGCCAGCACCGCAATGCCGATCACAGCCGGCACGAACCAGCCTGCGACCTGATCGGCCATGCGCTGAATGGGCGCACGGCTGCGCTGCGCATCGGCGACCATCTGCACGATGCGGGCCAACATCGTATCGTGCCCCACCTTTTCGGCCCGCATGATCAGCGCGCCGGTCTGGTTGACCGTGCCTGCCACCAGCGGGTCGCCCACATCACGCGAGACGGGCATCGCCTCGCCCGTGACCAAAGATTCGTCCAACGACGACCGTCCTTCGGTCACCACACCGTCGACGGGCACCGTCTCGCCAGGGCGAATGCGCAGCAGATCGCCCAGCGCAACCGCCTCGATCGGCACATCCTCGTCCTGCCCGCCAGCAGATATGCGCCGCGCGGTCTTCGGCGACAGGTCCAGCAGCGCGCGGATCGCGCCCGAGGTCTGCTCGCGCGCGCGCAGCTCCAGCACTTGGCCCAGCAGCACCAACACGGTGATGACGGCGGCGGCCTCGAAATAAACGGCGACGCTGCCGTCGCTGGCGCGGAACGTGGCAGGGAATAGCCCCGGCGCCAGCGCGGCGATCATGCTATAGGCCCAAGCCACGCCCGTCCCCATGGCGATCAGGGTAAACATGTTCAGGCTGCGGTTGCGGATCGACGCCCAGCCCCGCTGAAAGAACGGTGCCCCCGCCCACAGCACCACAGGCGTCGCTAACACCAACTGCGCCCAGACCGACACATGCGGCGGCACCATGTGGTGCAGCGCGGGGAAGATATGGCTGCCCATTTCAAGCGCAAAAACCGGTATCGTCAGCGCCAGCGCAACCCAGAACCGGCGCGTCATATCTACCAGTTCGGCGCTGGGGCCGCTGTCCGGCGTTGCGACCAACGGCTCTAGCGTCATGCCGCAAATGGGGCAGACCCCGGGCGCGTCGCGGCGAATTTCGGGATGCATCGGGCAGGTCCAAACCGTGCCCTTGGCCGCAGCGACAGGTGCGGGCGCGCCTTTCATATAGCTATCGGGTGCGGCGTCGAACTTGGCCTTGCACCCGCTTGAACAGAAATAATACCGTTGCCCGTGGTAATCGCTGAAATGCTGCGCTGTCGCAGGATTCACATCCATACCGCAGACAGGGTCTTTTACAGTCTTGGCCCCCGCAGACGCATGCGCGCCGTCACTATGCGTGTGGCTATGCCCATGGCTATGCTGGTTTTCCATCTTGTCACCTTCATCGTGCCGGGCTGCCGGTGCGAGCGGCAGGCATCACGCTGGCGTGAAAAAAATTCGACACTTACCGTTCTGTATGCACTTATATACCGCTATTTTGCGCCTAGGTAATGAAAAGTACAACGCGAAAGGGGTTTCCCCATGTTTGGCAGTCACTGGCAATTCCGGCATATCTCGGGCAGCGCCCGAGGGGCGAAATCCGTCTGTTTCGGCGTGAAATGCGCCTACCCCGCAAAAGCAATTCCAGACGCCACCAAACCCGCGCGTGCCCCACGCGAATGAAATGCCCGGCCCGTCCCGCACCAAGCGGGGCGGGCTTTTTGTTCAACCCAAGCCCCGCAGCGGTCGCACGTGCCGCGCCATCGGGACCAGAAGTGGAGAAGACACATGGCTTACGCAACGATCAACCCCTACACCGGCGAAACCGTCGCCACCTTCAAGGACGCGACCGATGACGAAGTGCGCGCCGCAATCGGCGGGGCCCATGATGCGTTTCTAGCGTGGCGCAACACCAGCTTTGCCGAACGCGGCAAGATCTTGCAAAACGCCGCCAATATCCTGCGCCGTGATGCCGACGCCTACGCCCGCCTGCTGACGCTGGAAATGGGCAAACTGACCGCCGAGGCCAAGGCCGAGGTTGAGCTGTCGGCCAAGATCTTCGAATACTACGTCCGTAACGCGGAAAAGCTGCTAGCCCCCGAAAAGCTGCCGGTGCTTGATCCAGCCGAAGGCGACAACATTCTGGTGCACGAACCCCTTGGCGTACTGCTAGCGATCGAGCCTTGGAACTTCCCCTACTACCAGATCGCCCGCATTTTGGCCCCCCAACTGTCGGCCGGGAACACGCTGATCCTGAAGCACGCCTCGAACGTGCCGCAGGCCGCCGCTGCGTTTGAAAAGCTGATGGCCGAGGCTGGCCTGCCCACAGGCGCGTTCAAGAACCTTTATGCCACGCGCGACCAGATCGAACTGATCATCAACGACGACCGCGTCCACGGTGTTGCCCTGACCGGGTCGGAAGGCGCAGGATCGGTCGTCGCATCGCAAGCAGGCAAGGCGCTGAAAAAATCGACGTTGGAACTGGGCGGCGCCGACGCTTTCGTCGTTCTGAAAGACGCCGACATGCAAAAGACCATCGACTGGGCCGTGTTCGGGCGTCACTGGAACGGCGGTCAGGTTTGCGTCTCGTCCAAGCGTATGATCATCGTGGACGAGGTCTATGACCAATTCCTTGAGGGCTATCGCAAGGGCGTCGCGGGTCTTGTTGCGGGCGACCCCTTTGCCCCCGAAACCACCCTTGCCCCGCTGTCGTCCAAAGGCGCCGCCGAAGAGGTGAAGGACAAGATCCGCGAAGCCGTCAAACACGGTGCCAAGGCCGAGGAAGTCGGCCCCGCCGTGCCGAACCAAGGCGCATTTGTGCAGCCGACCATTCTGACCGACATCGGCGAAGACAACCCTGCCCGCTATTGGGAATTCTTCGGCCCCGTCTCGATGCTGTTCCGCGCCAAGGACGAGGATGACGCCGTCCGTATCGCCAACGACTCGCCGTTCGGGTTGGGGGGCTCGGTCTTTACCGCCGATGCCAAGCACGGCGCCGAGGTGGCCAAGCGCATCTCGACCGGCATGGTCTTTGTGAACCACCCGACCAAGGTCGAGGCCGACCTGCCCTTCGGCGGCATCCGCCGCTCGGGCTATGGCCGCGAGCTGATCGGGCTGGGGCTGAAGGAATTCGTCAACCACAAGCTGATTGGCGTCGTCGACATCGACGCGCATTTCTAATTCCAACAGGGGCCTGCGCATAACGTGGGCCCCCACCACACCAACAAGGATTGTATGATGTCTGTTAAAGGTAAAGTCGTTTTAATCACCGGCGCGGGCCAAGGCATTGGCCGCGGCATCGCCCTGCGCCTCGCCAAAGATGGCGCCAACATCGCACTGGTCGACCTGCGCGCCGAACAGTTGGAAGGCGTCAAGAAAGAGGTCGAGGCCTTTGGCGTCAAGGCCACCACCTTCGTGGCCGATGTCAGCAAGCAAGATCAGGTCAAGGCCGCCGTCGATCATGCCGAGAAGGAACTGGGCGGGTTCGACGTGATCGTCAACAACGCGGGCATCGCGCAGGTCAAGCCGCTGGCCGACGTCACCCCCGAGGATATGGACCGCATTTTCCGTATCAACGTCGATGGCGTTCTGTGGGGCATTCAGGCCGCAGCCGCCAAGTTCAAGGCGCTGGGGCACAAGGGCAAAATCATCAACGCCTCGTCCATCGCAGGGCATGACGGGTTTGCGATGCTGGGTGTCTATTCGGCCACGAAATTCGCCGTCCGCGCCCTGACCCAAGCCGCTGCCAAAGAATATGCCAGCGCCGGGATCACCGTGAACGCCTATTGCCCCGGCATCGTCGGCACCAGCATGTGGGTCGAAATCGACGAACGCTTTGCCGAAATCACCGGTACCCCCAAAGGCGAGACGTATAAGAAATACGTCGACGGTATCGCCTTGGGCCGTGCCCAAACGCCCGAGGATGTCGCAGCCCTTGTCGCTTTCCTTGCCAGCGATGATTCAGACTACATCACCGGTCAGGCCATTCTGACAGACGGCGGTATTGTCTACCGCTAAGCGTGTGGCGCGGCCCCATCGGGCCGCGCCTTTGCCTTACAGTTTCTGGGTGACGAAGCGGGTGTCCAGATAGGCATCGACCGCCTCGGACCCGCCCTCGGTGCCGTAACCGGAATCGCCGATCCCGCCAAAGGGCACTTCGGGCAGCGCCAGCCCCAAATGGTTCACCGTCAGCATCCCTGCGCGCACGCGCGCCCGCAGGTGGTCGGATGTTTCCGAAGACTTGGTGAAGGCATAGGCCGCCAGGCCGAACGGCAGGCGGTTCGCTTCGGCCAGCGCATCCTCGATCCCCGCGACACGGTTCACGACAGCCACGGGGCCAAAGGGTTCGTCATTCATGATCTGCGCCGATGTCGGCACATCGGCCAGAATGGTCGGCTCAAAGAAATAGCCTTTGTTGCCGATCCGGCGGCCGCCCGTGACGATGCGCCCGCCGTGCTGCACGGCATCGTCGATCATGCCCTGCAGCGCGGGAATGCGCCGCTCGTTCGCAAGGGGGCCGATGTCGCTGTCTGCGTCCATCCCGTCGCCGACGCGCAACTTGGACGCAGCCTCGGCAAAGCCCGCAAGGAACCGATCCGCCACCCCGTCCTGCACCAAAAAGCGCGTGGGCGAGACACAAACCTGCCCCGCATTGCGGAACTTGTGCGTCGTCATCAGGGCGATCGCCTCGTCAATATCGGCGTCGTTAAAGATCATCACCGGCGCGTGGCCGCCCAGCTCCATCGTGGCGCGCTTCATATGCTGACCCGCCAGACCCGCCAGATGCTTGCCTACAGGGGTCGAGCCGGTGAACGAGATTTTGCGGATCACCGGATGCGGGATCAGGTATTGCGAAATCTCGGACGGCACCCCGTAGACAAGATTCACCACCCCCGCCGGCACGCCCGCATCCATAAAGCAACGCAGCAGTTCGGCGGGCGATGCGGGGGTTTCCTCGGGCGCTTTGACGATGATCGAGCAGCCAGTGCACAGCGCCGCCGACAGCTTGCGCACCACTTGGTTCACGGGGAAATTCCACGGTGTAAAGGCCGCGACCGGCCCGACCGGGTCCTTGATGGTGATTTGCAGCACGCCGGGGGCGCGGGCGGGAATCACCTGCCCATAAGTGCGGCGGCCTTCCTCGGCGAACCAATCGATGGTGTCGGCGGCGCCAAGCACCTCCATCTTGCTTTGCGCCAGTGGTTTACCCTGTTCCAGCGTCAACAACACGGCAATATCGGCGGCGCGTTCACGCAGCAAATCGGCCGCGCGGCGCATGATCTTTGACCGATCATAGGCGGACACGGCTTTCCACACGTCGAACCCACGCTGTGCGGCATCCAGCGCCAAATCCAGATCGGCGGTGCCTGCATGGGCGACGTGGCCGATCACCTCCTCGCTCGCGGGATTAACGACGGGAATCGTGCGGCCATCCAAGGCGGCGCGCCATGTGCCGTCGATCAGCAATAACGTGTCGTGATACATCGGGGGTCCTCGTTCGGGATGAAGGCAGGGGCGTAAGGCCGCCGCCAGCTACTCCGCGATGATATCCACGCCAGCCTAGGGCGGCAACAGCGCGATCGCACGGCGCGCGCGGGGCTGCGATGCGCAGGCCGGTGCGTCGGCAGAAACGCGCCCATACGCGGCGCGGCGCACCAAATGGGTGCAAAGCCGCTGCCACCACCGCAAGGTTTTGTGAAACAAAAGGTATCCCATGCAGCATCACATCTTTGCCGCCAGCACCTCGACATTGGCAGCCTTGGTCACCGCGCTTTGTGCCTCCTCCGCGACGGCGCAGGCGCTGGACATCGACATTTCGACCGAACTTGCGGGCTTCACCGCAGGTCGCCCCGCACAGTTGGCCCCGCCGCCGGATGGCGACCGCAGCTGTTTCGCGGCCCCGCCGACCAGCGTGGGTGGCCAACTGGTTGACGCGCTAGGGTGGCATGTCACCAGCGAGGCTCCCTTGGGCCCGTATACGCTTGTCAGCTTCGCAGCCGGGGCCAACGAGGCTGGTGGAGGAGCCTGCGCCATCAGCGGCGGCAATATCGGGGTCTTCAGCGATGATCACCTGCTGGGCCTGATCTGGGCCGAAGGCGACATGCCCTTCGCCATTGGCGGGCTGGAAGCGTTGGAAAACGGGGCGGTGCGGTTGCGCGACGGCGATGTGCTGTCGCTGCCCACGGCCGACATCGCGTTGACCGCAGCCGGTCACATCGCCCTCGCCCCACTGCCCGAACGCGAGAGCGTCTGCGGCGGGTCGATGGAGCTGCCCCTGCGCTACGGCCAGCCGATTGCCACCGCCCGCGAGGCCTACCTTGCCGCGGGGTGGGAGGTTGAAATCACCCCGCCCGAGGCGCGCGACCCCCAGTCTATCGCGTTCGCCGAAGGCGGCGTGCCCGAGGCTGACAGTTGCTCGGGAACCGGTCTGAACTTTTGCAGCTTCCGCTACACCAACGGCCCCGATCTGTTGCAGGTCGTCACTGCAGGCGAAGGTGTTCCGCCCGAAGGGCCCACCGTCGTCGGGCAAAACGTCAGCTGCGGCGGCTAAACCGCCAGCCGCCCCGCGCGCAGCGTGTAAATGATGGCGCGGTCTTGCGCCGTCAACCTGTCTGACAGGGCCCGATCCAGCACGATGCGCGGGTCGGGCAGCTGCAGATCATTCATAAAAATACGCTCGCAAAAGCGCGCATCTGGTGCGGCGACCTGCAACACGGCCTGCCAAACCTGCGCATAGGTCGCCGCATCACAGTACGAGCCGAAATCCGACAGCGAAAACCCCGTCACCCCCTGCACCCCCAAACGCGGCAGATCCAGCAAGCCCCCATCGATGCGGCGAATGCGGGCCAGCCCCGCGCGGATGCCGTCGTGATTCTCAGGCAAAAGGTGCAAAGGCAGCGCGGCAGGCGGCGCGATGGTGCCGCGCAGGATCAGGCTGGCAAAATCGCTCTCGCGCCACAAAAAGCGACCGGCAGCGCCAGTGAATGCGCCTGCCAGACGCGCTTCGACCACGCGGGGCGGCGGCAGGAAGGCCCCGCCCGGCTCGCCCACCAGCCGCGTCCACACCCAACGCTGTCCCAGCGCGCGGATGGCAAGGCGCCACGCGCGATCATCGAAATACTGCCGCCACAGGGCTGCCTGCACATCCACATCGGGGGCGGCGAACAGCGCGTCGATGCGCGCCTGCCCCCGCCACAACCGCGTGGCGCGCGCACCAAAGCGCAGCACCTTTTCCCATAGCCCCGCGTAAATCACGCCGCGGGCCAAAATCTTTTGGCGCGCATCCCAAAAGGCGCGGTCATCGGGGGTCAGCGCTGGCCGCAGCGCCTGATAAGTCGCCGCGCGGTCATCGCTGGCGGTCACGCCCAAAAACGCCAGCAATGCATCGTGATCCAATACATCGAAGGCCGCCATTTTCAGCCCCAGCAGGGCATTTTGCGCAGGGTTCATATCCAGCGCGAGGACTTGGTCAGCCGCCCCCAGCAGCAGATCTAACGCGCGCGCGCCGCTGCCTGTCAGCGTCACAATCGTGCCGCGCTGCGTGCCAATCGCGGCCAGCTCGCTGCGACTATCCTCGTTCGCCGAGGTGAAATTCAGATTCCCGAAAAAGCCCACACCATTCCCCTTGCAGCCGCGTAGATCGGCGGAAACTGTCCCAAGCCGTTCGAAACGCTTGCAGCTTTTCGCGCAACGTTTACCTGTTACAGGCCGCAGGCTTTGCGGTGCAACGCCAAAGGCATGATGCCCCACCTTAAAACGACACCCACACGCGCCCCTTCGCCGATCACATTCAGCATCGCCGGAAGCGGGATTTATCTGCCACGGCACATCCTGCCCTCGGACGAAATCGACAACCGTTTGGGGTGGCCCGCGGGCCAATGCGCCCAGCGCTACGGCCTGACCCAGCGCCACATCGCTGCGCCCGACGAGACCACATCCTTTATGGCCGCCGCCGCCGCGCGCGCTGCGCTGCAAAATGCAGACATGCCGCCCAGCGCGCTGGACCTGATCATCGGTGCGTGCGGGGTGATGGAACAGCCCATCCCCTCAACCGCTGCTTTGGTGCAAAACCGCCTTGGGCTGGGGCAGTCGGGGGGGGCGGCCTACGATGTGAATGCCACCTGCCTCAGCTTTGTCCAAGCGTTCGAACTGGCAGTCATGCGGATCAGTTTGGGGCTCGCGCGCAACGTGCTGGTGTTTTCGGCCGATATCGCGTCAGCGGCGCTTGATTGGTCGAACCCAGACGCTGCCGCGATTTTCGGCGATGGCGCGGCGGCCGTGGTGCTGACGGCAGGCCCTTCGCAACTCCTCGCGCACCGCTTTGCAACCTACGGCGCGGGGCACGAAATCTGCAGGCTGGAAGGCGGCGGCACGCGGCTGGGCGTGCACGGCGCTGCCGCGCAAAACCTGTTCCAAATGGACGGCGCGCAGGCGTTTCGCTATGCCGCGCGCCACATGCCTGCCTTTTTGGCGGCGCTGCTGGACGATGCGGGGTGCCGCCTTGATGATCTGGCTTGTGTCATCCCGCACCAAGCCTCGGGGCCGGCGCTGGCACGGGAAATCGCGCGGCTGGGGATCGATCCTGCCCGCGTCGTCAACACCTACACCCGCTGCGGCAACCAGATCGCGGCATCAATCCCGACGGCTCTGCATCACGCACGCGCCAATGGGCAGCTAAAGGCGGGTGACAGGGCGCTGATCATCGGCACATCGGCAGGTATATCACTGGGCGGCATGGTGGTGCAAATCTGATGGCCCGCGTTCTGATCACTGGGGCCACCGGCTGCCTTGGCGCGCGGTTGGTCGACACTTGCCTGCACGCGGGCGATGATGTCATCGCAATCGGGCGCGACACACTGGCCGGCGCGCAACTAAGCGTGCAGGGGGCCCACTTCGTCCACCACGATCTGACCCAGCCGCTGCCGGCCCGTCACCTGTACGGGGTCGATACCGTCTACCACTGCGCCGCGCTGTCATCGGCATGGGGTGACCCACGCACGTTTCAGGCCGTCAACGTCACGGCCACAGCCGCGCTGCTGCGCATCGCACAGCAAGCAGGCGTCGGGCGGTTTGTCTTTGCATCGTCCCCCAGCATCTATGCGAACGGCGCAGATCGGCTGAACCTGCCCGAAGACGCCCCCCTGCCCAAGGTTTTCGCCAGCCACTACGCCCGCACCAAGTTTCTGGCCGAACAACTTGTCATGTCGTCGGACAACCCGCGCGGCATGCGCACCACGGCGATGCGCCCCCGCGCGATTTACGGAACGGGCGACCGGTCGCTGATGCCGCGCCTGCTGGCCGCAATGCAACGCGGCAAGGTACCGATGATCGCGGGCGGCGGCGCATTGGTCGACATCACCCATGTCAGCGATGCGGCACGCGCCATGCACCTACTGGGCCACCACCCTGCGGCTGGGGGGCAGGTCTTTAACATCACATCGGGCGAGACCCTGTCGTTCGGGCAAATCCTGCAAACCGTCAGCCAGTTGCGCGGCCTCAGCGTGCGCGAGGTGCGGCTGCCCTATAGCGCGGCCATGGCCATCGCCAGCGTGCTGGAGGGGGCGCACCGCATCTTCGCCCCCTTGCGCGAGCCTGTGCTGACGCGCCAAGCGGTCGCCTCCCTCGGGCGGAGCCTGACATTGAATATCGAAAAGGCGCGCAGCCAGCTGGGCTACCAGCCACAAACCACCCTGCAGCAAGGCGTGCAGGACTATGCCTGAGGCCTACGAGGTCACTTTGCTGCGGGTCGGGTACTGCCGCGCGCCCGAACGGCTATCGCGCCGTGATGGCGGCTTGCGGCCCGTCGCGTTTCCAGCGGGCGCTGCGCTGCTGCGCCACCCTCGCCATGGCAGCGTGCTGTTCGACACTGGCTATGGCCGCGCGTTCTTTGATGCCACCGCGCCCTTCCCCGAACGCCTTTACCGGTGGCTCACCCCCGTGACGTTTCATGCGCACGAGTCGCTGGCCAATCAGCTGCGTGCCGAGCAGCCCGACCGCATCGTTCTGTCGCATTTGCATGCCGATCATGTGGCGGGCCTGTTCGACCTTGCCGCGCCGCTGCCCCCCGTTCTGGCCAGCGCCCCCGCGATGGCCGCGCTGAAAGCGGGGCGGCTGGCCAGTCTGAAGGCGGGGCTTCCCGAAGGGCTGCGCGACAATCTGCGGGCAATCCCCATCGCGCCCATTCAGGCCCTGCCGCCCGTCGATTTGACCCCGTGGGATTTGGCAGAGTTCGGCACGGGGTTCGACCTGTTTGGCGACCAGTCTGCGCTGATCGTACCGCTGCCCGGCCATGGCACTGGTCAGGTGGGGCTGTTCGTGCCCCATACCAGCACGGGGCCGACGTTTCTGGTTGCCGACGCGGCTTGGGGCCTGTCTGCCCTGCGCGCCAATAGCCCGCCACCCCGCATGACATTGGCGCGGCTGGGCGATGCCAATGCCTATCTGGCAACCTTCGCGCGCCTTGTGGCCCTGCATCGCCGCGCGCCGCATGTACGTATTGTTGCGTCGCACTGCCCCGAAAACTTCCCCCCGCATGATTGAGGCTATCAACACCCTAATCGCCACGCGCTACCTGCCACCCCCGCGCACCCGCGCGGCAATCGACCGGCTGCAGGCCCAGGGCTTTGCACGGCTGCGCCGCACTGTTATGCCCCGCAGCCCGTTCTATGCGCCCTTTGCCGACCAGCCGGTGGCCCGCTGGCCCCAGATGAACAAAGCGCGGCTGATGGAGCATTTCAGCCAGATCAACACCGCTGGCCTCACGCGCGAGGAAGCCCTGCATCTGACCCTGCAAGCCGAAGCCAGCCGCGACTTCACCCCGATGATCGGCGATGTGGCGCTGGGGTTGTCGACGGGCACATCGGGGCAGCGGGGCTTGTTCGCCTCGAACCGGGCGGAACGGCGGCTGTGGGCGGCCCTGATGATGGGGCGGTTCATGCCGCAGCTGTGGCGCCGCCAACGCGTCGCGTTCTTTCTGCGGGCCAATAACCCGCTTTATGAAACGGTGCGAAACCCGCTGATCGCCTTCGGGTTCTATGACCTGCTGCGCGGGATTGATGCGCATATCCCCGCGCTGAACCACCAAAACCCCACGGTACTGATTGCCCCCGCGCAGGTGCTGACCCGCCTGGCGGGCGCGCAGACCGCGGGCCACCTGCACATCGCCCCCCAGCAAGTGATTTCCGTGGCCGAGGTACTGTCCCCCGAGGATGAAATCGCCATCACCCGCGCCTTCGAACGCCCCGTCGCGCAGATCTATCAATGCACCGAGGGGGTGCTGGCCCTGACCTGCAAGGCAGGATCGCTACATCTGAACGAAAGATATGTCCATTTCGGCCGCGATGTCGTCGATACTGCCACGGGGGCCTTCTGTCCCATCATCACCGACCTGCGCCGCCAGACCTTGCCGATTCTGAACTACCGGCTGGACGATGTGCTTGTGCCCGACCCTACCCCCTGCGCCTGCGGATCTGCCGCAACGCGCATCACCCGGATCGAGGGGCGCGCCGATGACATGGTGTATTGGCACACCCGCAACAGCGGCACGGCAGGCACGGAAACTGGCCTGATTTATGTGCCTGCCGATATTTTGCGGCAGGCCGTGGCCACCGCGACTGCGCCGATCGACGACTATCGGATGCAGCAAATCCGGCAAGACACGCTGCATATCACGCTGGATACGCCCGCATTCAACGCGGCCTGCGTAAGCGTGCAGGCCAACCTGCAGCGCGCAGCAGAGGCATTGGGCGCCCAGCTGCCGCCGCTGACCTTCAGCCACGGGATACCCCCCCCAACGCAGGATCAAGCACGGGGCGGTGACCCCGCACCAAAACGGCGCAGGGTCACCGTTCAGCGTTAAGGCGCGATCACGGCCAAGGCTTGCGCCAGATCGCGCTGCAGGTCATCAGGGTCTTCCAGCCCGACTTGCAGCCGCACCAACGCGCCGGTGTTCGCCCAGCGCGGCAGCGCGCGGTTTTCAAGGTGGACCGGCAAGACCAAGCTTTCGAACCCGCCCCAGCTAAAGCCGATGCGGAATAGCTGCAGCGCATCGATAAACTGCCGCGCCGCATCCGCGCCGCCCGTCAGCTCGACCGAAAAGAGTCCCGCCGCACCGTCGAAATCGCGCGCCCAGAAGGCATGCCCCGGGCAATCGGGCAGTGCGGGGTGCAGAACGCGCGCAACGCCCGGCTGCGCCTGCAACCACTGCGCCAACTGCATCGCGCTGGCAGCGTGCCGCCGCAGGCGCACGTCCAACGTGCGCAATCCGCGCAGGCCAAGATTTACCTCTTCGATCCCGGCGCAGGCCCCCAGATCTTGGGTCGCGCGGCGCACTGCATCATGGACGGCGGCATTGGTGGTGATTACCCCCAGCATCGCATCCGAATGGCCGACGATGTATTTCGTCGCCGCGTGGATCGACACGTCGACCCCATGTTCCAGCGGCCGGAAGAACAGCGGGGTCGCCCATGTGTTATCAATGGCGGTGGGCACGGCACGCGCCTTCGCCGCGGCCACAATGGCAGGCACGTCCAGCACATCGAACGTGCCCGACCCCGGCGATTCCATGTAGATCAACCGTGTATCGTCGCGGATCAGATCTGCGATTTCAGCGCCAATGGCGGGGTCGTAAAAGGTGGTTTCTACGCCCATACGCGCCAGCATACGGGTGCAGAACCGGCGCACAGGCTCGTAAACGGTATCGACCACCAGCAAATGCCCGCCATCGGCCATAAAGCCGAGCAGCACCGCCGAAATCGCCGATACGCCCGATGAGGTCGCAATCGCGCGGTGGCCGCCTTCCAGCTCGGCCATTGCGGCCTCGAAGGCAAAGGTGGTGGGGGTGCCGACGCGGCCGTAGAACGGCACATCAAACGGGGTTTTCGAGGCGTCCTCGAACGCCGTCAGCGTGTCGAACACAAAGGTCGAGGCGCGCACGATGGGCGGGTTTACCCCGTGGATTCCCGCGCCATGCGGGCGACCGGTGTTGACCAGCAAGGTGCCATCGGGTTTACTCATTACACAGTCTCCTTCGGCAGGTCGTCGCGCTGCCCCCACTCGTGCCACGACCCGTCATAGAGCGTGACATCGGTTTTCCCCATACGGGCCAATTGAAACAGCAAAATGGCAGCCGTAACCCCAGACCCGCAGGTCGCGATCAGCGGCCGGGCCAGATCCACACCGGCGGCTTCCATGACGGCCCGCGCTTGATCGGGCGACACAAAGGTGTAATCGTCCGCCTGCGGCAGCAACTGGCCCCACGGCACATTGATCGCGCCGGGCATATGCCCCCCAGCCACCCCCGGATAGCCCGATGGCAGCGCGCCAGTGAACCGCTCGTGCGTGCGGGCATCGACGACGCCTGCGCTGCCATCGGCAAGGGCGGCTTGCACATCGTGCCAATCGGCTACATCGCCTGCCCTTGCGGCAGGGGTCGCCGTGGTATGGGCGACAGGCGCCACGTCAGAAAGCCCCGCCTCGACCGGATAGCCTGCGGCCAACCAGCGTTTCCAGCCGCCATTCAGAATGGCGACCCGGTTGTGGCCAAAATGGCGAAACATCCACCACACACGGGCCGAGACATAGCTGCTGTCATACACCACAACCAATGTGTCGGGCCCGATACCCAGTCCGCCCGCCACCGCTGCGAACTGCGCAGGGCTGGGCAGCATGTTCACATAGGGCGATGCGGCGTCCGATGCGGCATCCAGATCGAAAAACCGCGCGCCGGGAATATGCCCCGCGCCGAATTCGGCCCGCGCGCTTTTTTCCGCCTCGGGGATGTACCATGAACAGTCGATCACCACGATACCGGGGTCGTAGAGGTGCTGCTCCAGCCAGTCAGGCTCGACCAGATAGGTATCCGGCCCCACGTCATTTGCCACGTCGTTTGCCATATCGGCCCCCTTTAAAAGCCAATCGGCCAGTGAACAATTTCCGACCCGTCGATGAAACGGCTGTGACGGAACGGGGTCGGGTCGGCATGGGGGGCTTCGCCGGTGATCAGTTCGGCCATCAACTGGCCTGCGGCGGGGGCGATGCCAAAGCCATGGCCCGAATAACCGGTCGAGACATAGAAGCCCGCAATCGCATCGACTTGCGAAATCGTGGGAATCGCATCAGGGGTCACGTCGATCCACGCGCTCATCCGTTCGTTCACGACCATGTCTTTGAACTGGGGAAACAGCGTTTTGATGTTGATGGTCGCTTGGTCCAGAATCGCATTGCCGGGCACGGGGCGCATAATGCGATAGGTCTCGAACGGCGACCGCTGATCCATCGACCATGGGCGCAGCATGGCGGTTTCCTGAAAGCTGCGCTTGCCGATGCGGAACTTCATCGCGCGCCATTCGTTCTTGATGGCGGGGATGTAGTCGCGGAAAAACCGGAAGCTGTCGGGCACGATGTCAACCGCATGGGCCGAGCGCATGCCGATATTGTACCCGCCGTCATTGCGCTGGCGGAAGCCGAACCCTTTGCCCGACCCACACCCCAGCGGGCCGCCGCTGATCGGGCGTGTCCGCATGACCTGCGACAGCATCTTCAGTTGCGGAATTTTCACATTCTGGTTGCGCCCAAACAGGCTGGACCAGATACCCCCCGCAAGTACAGCGGTATTGCAGCGGATGCGGCCTTTCTCGGTGATCACCTCGCTGACGCGGCCGCCGGTCGTCTCGAACCCGCGCACAGCGCACCCTTCAATGATGCGGGCACCTTTCTTGCGGGCGCCTTCGGCAATCAGGCGGGCGGCAAGGTGCGGTTCGGCAAAGCCATCCGAAGGCGTATGCAGGCCGCCCGCGAAGTTGCGCGTATTGCCGACGGCGATCTGGTTGACGCGCTCGCGACCAATAAAATGGGTATCAAGGCCAAAAGGCTCCATCGCCTTCATCCATGCCTCGTACTTGCCCATATCCTTTTCTTCGTCGCAGAAATAAGTGATGCCACGGCGGCGAAAGCCTACATCGGCACCGACACGCGCTTCCATCCCGCCCCACAGCTCCATCGCGCGCAGCATCAGCGGCATCTCGCGGATGTCGCGGCCCATCTTGCGCACCCAGCCCCAGTTGCGGCCGGACTGTTCTTCGCCGATCGTGCCTTTCTCGCACAGAACGACGGGAATGTTCCGTTCGGCCAGCTCGAGGGCGATGCACGCCCCGATGATGCCGCCACCGATCACCACCACCTCGGTTTCGGGGGGCACGACTGTGAAATCGTTCGGGTTTTGCGCAAGATCGTCCATAGAGATGCTTTCTTCGGTTTACCGCAGGCCCGATCGGCGCGGTCTGTTAGAGTTAGGCAGGCGCGCGCTGTTCAAGGTGCGCCACCTCGGAGAGAATGAAGCCGTGCAGCGCACGCGCCGCGACCGACAGGCTGGCCTCGTCGCAAACCATGCCGATGCTGATCGGAATGGCGGGTTTGAACGGACGAAACGCCAAGGCTGGGTTGCGTCGCAGGTGCGGGGAAAACGGGCTGACAATGCTGACGCCCAAGCCAGCCGCGATCAGATTGCAGACGGCTTCGTGGGTCGAGGCCTCGGTCAGCATCTGCCGCTCGATGCCAGCGCGTTCGAAAATACTGTCGGTGCGAAACCGAAAGGGCGTGCCGCGCGGAAAACTGACGAACGACAGATCTGCCAGATCCTCGGGGGTGATCACATCTTTGGCGGCCAAGGGGTGATCGACCGGCATGGCGCACAGGGCGGGGCGCGTCATCAGTTCATAGGTATCGACCGTTGAAATCGCCGTCGGCAGCGACAAGACGCCAATATCGGCGCGCCCGGATGCGACCCATTCGATCACGCGATCTTGCGGCTGGCTGTCGATTCGCACCGAAATGTCGGGGTAGCTTTGACGAAAGCGGGCGATCATATCGGGCAGAATGCCATTGTCATAAGGCCCCATCGCAACCAGCGTTATCGATCCGCTGGTTAGGCTGCGAATGGCGTGAACCTCTTGATTCAGTTCCTCAAGTCCGACGAACAGCTTCTCGACTTGCTCAAAAAGACGGCGGGCGTCTTCGGTCGGCTCGGCACCACCGCGCTGCTTGCGGAATAGCTTGAAGCCGACTGCCTCTTGAAAGTCCAACATCAGGCGACTCACGGCGGGCTGGGAAATGCCTAATTGTTCAGCAGCATTGGTCATACTGCCGAGGGTCACAACTGCGCGAAAAGCCTCTATCTGCCTGATATTAAAACGTTTCATTCATCCTCGGGGCAAAAGTTCAGGGTTGTATTCAACGCATTATGATCAAGCGCAGCTGCGAAAAAGGGGATGTGCATCCTAACTTCGCCCATGTTTTGAACATAATATTTCCAACGTCAACAGCGAAACTTGACGATGAAAAAGTTATGATCTACCCGATTCAATGTCGAGTGTTTTTCGGCCAATGTCGGGCCTGAAACCGCATTCGCACCTGACGCACGAACCCGAACCGCCCAAAGGATCAGCACCTCATGCCGCAAAATCTGCCACTTTGCGCCTCTCATTGGGGGGCGTTTCGCGCCGAGGTCGAGGGCGGCAAAATCACCCGTGTGTACCCCTTTGAACACGACCCGCGCCCCTCGCGGATGAACGAGGCGTGGCCCGAGATGCTGGACAGCCCTCTGCGCATCGCCCGCCCTGCGGTGCGCCGTGGCTGGTTGGCCGGCGACAACGGCGCCGCGCGCGGCGAGGACACGTATATCGAGGTCGATTGGGACGTTGCACTCGACCGCGTGGCCGGTGAAATCGCCCGCGTGCGCGACACATTCGGCAATGGGGCGCTGTTCGCAGGCTCTTACGGATGGTCGAGCGCGGGCCGGTTGCATCACGCCCGTTCGCTCGTGCGGCGGTTCTTCGGGGCCCTGGGCGGCTACGTCGACCAAGAAACAAACTACAGCTATGGTGCTGCCATGGCCTTTCTGCCGCGTGTGCTGGGGGTGCCAGATGCCATAGGTTCAAGTGTAACCGGCATCGCTACCATCGCGGAACACTGCGACATCTTTCTGGCCTTCGGCGGCATCCCGTTGAAAAACTGGGACATCCAGTCGGGGGGCGTGGGCGAGCACCGCTTTGACACCTTCATGCGCGGCATTACGCAGCGCGTGCGCACCATCAACATCTCGCCGTGGCGCAAGGATATCGAGGATGACTACGGCGTCGAATGGATGCCCGTGCGCCCGACCACCGATACCGCGCTGATGCTGGCCCTCACGCAAGCGGTTGTTGCGGCGGGCAAGGCCGACATCGGCTTCTTGCAGCGCTACACCCATGGGGCCGAACGCTGGCTGGATTACCTGATGGGCCGCACCGATGGGGTAGCTAAAACGCCCGAATGGGCGGCCACGATCACCGGCATTCCCGCAGCGCACATTCGCGCCTTGGCCGAGAGCCTTCCGGGCAAACGGGTGATGGTTTCGCTGAATTGGTCGCTGCAGCGCGCGCGCCACGGCGAGCAGCCCTATTGGGCCGCGATCGGTCTGGCCGCGGCTTTGGGGCAGATCGGCCTTCCGGGCGGGGGCTTTGCCTTCGGCTACGGATCGTCGAATGCGATGGGGAACCCGAATTACCGCACGCCGCTTTACGGCATCCCCGCGATCAAGAATGCCACCGGCCTGTCGATCCCGTGTGCGCGCGTGACCGACATGCTGCTTCAGCCCGGGCAGACCTACCGCTTCAACGGCGAGACGCGAACTTATCCTGATGTAAAGCTGGTCTATTGGGCTGGCGGCAACCCGTTCCACCACCACCAAGACCTGAACCGCCTGCGCGAGGGGTTCCGCCAGCCGCAGACCATCATCGTGAACGAAAGCTATTGGACCGCCACCGCGCGCCATGCCGATATCGTGCTGCCCGCCACCGTGACGCTGGAACGCAATGACATCGGCGGCGCCTCGCGCGATCGGTTTTTGCTGGCGATGCACAAGCTGGTCGAACCCTATGCCGAGGCGCGCGACGATTACGCGATCTTCGCCGCCCTCGCCCAGCGCCTTGGCGCGTATGACACCTTTACCGAAGGCAAGACCGAGGCTGACTGGCTGGAAAAGGCGTGGGAGGTTATTGCAGGGCGTCTGCAAAGCCGCGGCATTACCCCGCCCCGTTTTCAGGACTTCTGGGATACCGGCTATTTCAAAATGCCCGAACCCGAGGGCGACTATACCATGTTCGCCAGCTGGCGGGCCGACCCTGATGGCAGGCCGCTTGGCACCCCCTCGGGCAAGATCGAACTGTTCAGCGACGCCATTGCCGCCGAGGCGGGCCAGCTGGGTCACCCCGCATGGCTCGACCCCGAGGAATGGCTGGGGGCCCCCGCCGCGCAAACGCACCCGCTGCATCTGCTGTCCCCCCAACCCGCGCGCAAGCTGCACGGCCAGATGGATTTTTCCAGTTACAGCCGCGCGGGCAAGCGCCACGACCGCGAAATTCTGGTGATGCACCCCGATGATGCCGCCCAGCGCGGCCTGTCGGATGGCGATGCCGTGCGCATCTTCAATGATCGCGGGGCGTGCCTTGCGGTTCTGGGGGTCGACCCCGCCGTCATGCAAGGCGTGGTTCTGCTGCCCACCGGTGCCACCTACGACCCCGACGGCACGCTGGATCGCAACAGCAACCCCAACGTCCTGACCCGCGATATCGGCACATCCGATCTGGGTCAGGGCAGCTCGGCCCAGTCGTGTCTGGTGCAAGTCGAACGCCTGAACGGCCCATTGCCGCCCCTTCGCGTCATGCACGCCCCGCTGCACGCCGCGCCATAACGCCACCAAGGACAGAATGACCATGAACTTCGATCACATCGTGCTGCTGGTAGACGACCTGGACACCGCCGCGCAGGATTTTGAAACACTGGGCTTTACGGTGCTGGAACGCGCCGACACCAGCCACGGCGCGACGGCGTTCCGCTTCATCTCGTTCGTGGATGGGTCCTACATTCTGCTGACGACCTTCACATCCGATGCCGCGCGGGCAGGCCACCGCCTCGGCCCGGTGATGGATGATGGCGAGGGGCTGGCCGACTATTCGTTTACGGTTGCCGATGCCAAAGCCGCCGGCGCCGCGTTGGCCGCCAAGGGGCTGCCCGTGCGCGGGCCCGTCGCGGTGTCGAACGTCATCGCGACCGGCGAGGCTTGGGCGCTGGATCTGTTGATGACCGGCCGCGGCGCCGATGGCGATGTCGCCCTGCCTTTCGTGGTGTCCGATGTCACCGGCCGCGCCGCCCGTATCCCGGGGCCGTCGGTGCATGCCAACGGCACAACGGGCATCCTATCGGTCGCGATCAGCACCGACACCCCGCAGCAGGTCGTCGACACCTTGGTCGCCCTTGGCGGCACGGCCGATGCGACAAATGGGCTGCGGGTCGACATGGGCGACGGCGCGTATGTCGAGGTGCTGTCCCCTGCCGTCATACCCGGCGGGCGCGCCACAGGCGGGATGGTCAATCTGGTGCTGAAGGGCATCGCCGATGGCGAGTTGAACCCCGCCCTCACCCACGGCGCGCCGATCCTCATCCGCGGTGCCGCGCAATGAGCAAGATGATCGAGACAGACAAAACCGCGCGGCAAATCTGGGACGACTGGAAAGCGGCCCCCAAGATCCCGTCGCGCGGGATCGGCAGCCGTGTCGCGCTGCTGAACATCGACCTGCAGCGCCGCTATACCGATACCGCCACCTTCCCATCAGCGTACGAGGCTGACCCCAAACAGTTGGACTACGTGAACCAGCTGGCGCGCGCGGTGCGGGCCCTCGATATGCCGGTGATTTGGACTTACGTCGCCTACCTCCCTTCGGGCGAGGATGCGGGCTGGTGGAGCAAACGCACCGACACCCCGATGTCGCTGCAGCGCGTCGGCCATGACAGCCCGCAGGCCGAACTGGACGCGCGCCTTGATGTTGACCGCGCGCGCGACCTGATCTTGCACAAGCGCATGGCCTCGGCGTTTTTTGAAACGCATCTGCCGTCGTGGCTGAACTGGCACAAGATCGACACCGTGATCGTCACCGGCGGCGCCACATCGGGCTGCGTGCGCGGATCGGTCGTCGATGCCATGTCGCACGGCTATCAGGTGATCGTCCCCGAGGAGACCGTCGCCGACCGCGAGGCATGGGCCCACTACGCCAGCCTTTACGACATTGCCTTCAAATATGGCGACGTCACGCCCGTTGCGGACGTGTTGGCCGCCCTTGCAGCACGGGGGACAAAATGACCAAGCTGTCAGATCCGAACAACTACGACTACGCGCCCTATCAGGGCCGCCCCAAAATCGAATGGCCGAACGGCGCCCGCGTCGCGTTCTGGGTCGCGCCCAATATCGAGTTCTACGAACTCGCTCCGCCGCCCTCGCCCACCCGGTCGGTCTGGTACCGCCCCGAGCCTGACGTCATCAACTATTCGATGCGCGATTACGGCAACCGCGTCGGCTTCAACCGCATGGCCGATGTGATGGCCAAGTATAACGTGCGCGGCTCGGTCTCGCTGAACGTCGCGGTGTGCGACCACTACCCCGAGATCATAGAACGCTGCTGCGAGCTGGACTGGGAGTTGTTCAGCCACGGCGTCTATAACACCCGCTACATGTACAACATGACCGAGGACCAGCAGCGCGAGATCATCCGCGACAGCCGCGAGACGATCAAACGCGCCTCGGGGCAGGACTTGGCTGGCTGGCTGTCGCCCGCGATTTCCAACCAAGAGACCACGCAAGACCTGCTGGCCGAGGAAGGCATCAAATACACGCTGGATCTGTTCCACGACGACCAGCCGATGCCGGTAAAAACCCGCAACCCCAGCCGCTTTGTCAGCGTTCCCTACATGATGGAAACGAACGACGTGCCGGTGCTGAACTTCAAGAACATCTCGCCGCGCAACTATCTGCAGCTGATCAAGGACCACTTCGACCAACTGTACGAGGAAGGCGCCGAAAGCGGCACCGTCATGTGCATCCCCCTGCACCCCTATCTGATCGGCCAGCCCCACCGCCTGAGCATTCTGGACGAGGCGCTGAAATACATCACCGGCCACGACAAGGTCTGGCTGGCAACCGCCCGCGAGATCGCCGCGCATTTCGAGGCGAACTATTACGACAGCTTCACCAACTGGATGAAGCCCTTCAACACAGTGGTGTCGCAATGAGCAGCTACCTTCCCGACAGCGTGACGCCAGACGCGCGGATCGACGCCGATTATTTCAACTACCCGCACCGCCGCAAGGGTCTGGACCACGACCGGTTCGACCGCCGCTTTTTGCGCGATATGCCGGTGCGCAACTGGACTGACGGCAGCCGCCTGAAGCTGTGGGTGACAGTGCATTTCGAGCATTTCCCCATGGACATGCCCGCCAAACCCTTTGTCCCGCCGGGGGGGATGGATCGCCCCTACCCCAGCGTGTGGGATTTCTCGACACGCGACTACGGCAACCGTGTGGGCATTTTCCGGCTCTTCAAGGTGCTGGATAAATACGGCATCAAGGCCACCGCTGCGATGAATTCGGTCGTTGCCCAGCGCTATCCCTATCTGCTGCAAGAAATCTTGCGTCGCGACTGGGAAGTCGCTGCCGCCGGTACCGATATGGGCCACCTGTTCCACGGCCAGATGGACCCCGCCGCCGAAGTCGCCTTGGTGCAAGAAAGCTTCAGCACCCTGCGCAGCCTGTCGGGCCAAGCCGTCACGGGGTGGCACTCGCCCGCGTTTTCGCAATCGGCCCAGACGCCCGATCTGGTCGCAGCCGAGGGCGGCAAATGGATCGCCGACTGGATCAACGACGACATGCCCTATGCCTTCCGCACCAGCGCGGGTGATCTGACCCAGATGCCCCTGTCGTGGGACCTGTCCGACCACAAGATCCTGCATAATCAGAACATGGCCATCCCCGACTATGAATGGCAGATCAACGGCGCCTTCGCCGCGCTGGACGCGGAAAGCAAAACCGAAGGGGCGCGGATCCTCTCGCTGTCGCTGTCGCCGTGGATCATCGCCCAGCCCAGCCGCATCCGCGCGCTGGACCGGATGCTGGGCCAGTTCCTCGGCAACGAGGGGGTAAGCCATGCGACCGGCGAAGCCCTGCGCAGCGACTGGGTCGCTATGGGCGGGAACGCATAAATGACAGACAGCGGGCAAGACAACATGGCCGACGACCTGACGCAGCTGAGCGCCTGCGACGCCGCTGCCGCCATTGCAAGCCGCGCGATCACCGCGCGCGCCTTGGCCGAGGCCTATCTTGCCCGCATCGCCCAGCGCGATGCCGCCGTGCGCGCCTGGACCTATCTGGATGCGGCCCAAGTGCTGGCCGCCGCCGATGCCGCCGATGCAGCCCCTATGGACGGCCGCGGCCCCCTGCATGGCGTGCCCGTCGGCATCAAGGACATCATCTACACCAAAGATATGCCCACCAGTTTCAACTCGCCGCATTTTCAGGACTATTTCCCGAACATCGATGCCGCCTCGGTCGCGATGCTGCGCGACGCGGGCGCGATCATCATGGGCAAGTTGGACACGGTCGAATTTGCGGTGAACGGACGGCGCGCCGCCACCAAGAACCCGCACGACCCCAGCCGCACGCCGGGGGGGTCGTCCTCGGGGTCGGCGGCGGCTGTCGCGGATGCGCAGGTGCCGCTATCGCTGGGTACGCAGACCGGCGGCTCGGTCATCCGACCAGCCAGCTATTGCGGCGCTTGGGCCATGAAACCTACATGGAACGCCGTCAGCCACGAGGGGTTCAAAGTCTGTGCCGCCAGCTTCGACACGCTGGGCTGGTATGGCCGCAGCGCCGCCGATTTGGCCCTGCTGGCCGATGTGTTCGGGATCGCAGACGACGCGGCCAGCGCCATCGACACCCTGCATGGGCTGCGGATTGCGTTCTGCCCCAGCCCCGTCTGGGACCGCGCCGAACCTGCCACGCAGCAGGCCATCAAGACGACCATTGCAGCGTTGACCGCAGCGGGTGCGACGGTCGACACCCTGACCCTGCCCACCGCATTCGACGGGCTGACAGCGGCGCACGGCGTCATCATGCAATCGGAAATGCGCAGCGCCTTTCGTGCGGAATACCTTGCGATCGGCGATGCGCTTTATCCCGAACTCGTGGACATCATGCGTAATACCGCAGGACAGACCCGCGCCGATCTGCTGAAGGCGCAAAATCTGGCGGCGCAGTGCCGCGCGGCATTCGACACGCTGGCCGCCCCCTATGACGCGGTGCTGACCCCCAGCACACCCGGCACCGCGCCCCTTGGCCCGCAAAACACCGGCGCGGCGACGTTCAATCGCATCTGGACGTTGCTGCATATGCCCTGCGTCAACATTCCCGGCTTGACCGCCGCCGATGGCCTTCCCATCGGCGTGACTCTGACAGGCCCCCGCTTTAGCGACCGCAAGATCCTGCAGGTCGCCGCCTTGCTGGGCCCTAAACTTTCGCCCCCGCCCGTGTAGGCCCCCGACCCGAACCGCCACAGCCCGCATCAAGAACGGGCACGGCCGCGGGGCTTGCCCCGCACCCCCAACCCAAGCGTCTGCCCACAAGCGTCTGCCCAACGGCACGCCCCAACAGGAGAACTAGCGTGAAAGCACCTTCATTCACCCTCGGCCGCCGCGCGTTCATCGCCAGCCTTGCGGCCTCAACCGCCCTGCCCATGGCATCGCTGCCCAGCCGCCTGCTGGCACAAGAGGCCAAGGCAGGCGGCATGCTGCGCACCGTGGCATGGCCCGCGCCCACCGTCCTCAACTCGGCGATCTCGACCGCCGGTACGGAAAGCTTCATCGCGCCCAAGATGTTCGACGGCCTGCTGGCCTATGACACCGGCCTTGTCCCGCGCGGCCAACTGGCCGAAAGCTGGGACATCGCCGAAGATGGCCTGACCGTTACATTCAAACTGCGCGACGGCGTGAAATGGCATGACGGCACGGCCTTTACCGCCAAAGACGTCGCTTTCACTTTCATGGAAGTGCTGAAGGTCATCCACGGCCGCGGCAAAGCAACCTTCGCCGCGCTAGAGGCCGTCGACACCCCCGATGATCTGACCGCCGTCTTCCGCCTGACCACGCCCAGCCCCGCCATGATGCGCGCGCTGGACAGCCGCGAAAGCCCGATCCTGCCCGCCCATATTTACGAGGGCACGGACATTCAGGCGAACCCCGCCAACACCGCCCCCATCGGCACCGGACCGTTCAAAATGGCCGAATACGAGGTCGGCTCGTATATCGTGCTGGTCAAGAACCCCGACTATTGGGACGCGGGCCTGCCGCTGCTCGACCGGATCATCATCCAATTCGTCGCCGATGCAGCGACCCGCGCCTCGATGCTGGAAGCCGGTCAGATCGACGGCGTGTTCCTGAACATGCTGCCCGCCCCCGAGATCCTTCGCCTTGACGCGCTGCCTGATTTCGAGCGTGACACCAAAGGCTACGAGGCGATGCCCTCGGCCCAGCAGCTCGATTTCAACCTAGATAACGAATATCTGGCCGACATCCGCGTGCGCCATGCCATCGCCCATGCGATCGATACCGACTGGATCACCCAGAACATCTGGTACGGCCTTGGCGCGCCGGGCAAATCGCCGCTGCACGTCGACCAAAAGGAATACTACACGACCGACGGCGTCCCCAGCTACGACTACGATCTGGAAAAAGCAAAAGCCCTGCTGGACGAGGCAGGCTTTGCCCCCGCCGCAAACGGGATGCGCTTCAGCCTGATGCTGGACCCCTCGCCTTGGGGCACGGAATCGATTGGCGCGGCCCCCTATATCAAGGAACAGCTGCGCCAGATCGGCATCGATGTGACGATCCGCACGCAAGACTTTGCCGTGTTCACCACCACTGTCTGGACCGAGCGCAAGGGCGATCTGGTGCTGTACACCGTGAACCTTGGGGTTGATCCCGTCATCGGCACCCAGCGCTTCTACTGGTCGAAAAGCTATAATCCGGGCGTCGCTTTCTCGAACGGGGCGCATTACGTCAACCCGCAGGTCGACGCGCTGCTGGAAGCCGCACAGGTCGAGTTGGACCCCGCCAAGCGCAAGGCCCAATATGCCGAGTTCCAGCAAATCGTCATGGCTGATCTGCCGGTTCTGCCGATCACCAACATCTTTGGTGCCAACATCGTCAACGTGAAGGTAAAAGACACCACGATCGACGCGCTGGGCGCGCTGGGCGGCTTTTCCCGCGCCTGGATCGACGCATGAGCGAAACCCTGACAACCAAGAGGGGGCCCAAAGCCCCCTCGCGGGCGGCGGTGCGTTATGTGCTGCGCCGCTTGGGCCAAGCCGTGCTGGTGATGCTGCTGGTGGTGATCGGCAGCTTTGTTCTGGTGAAAATGTCGCCGGGCGACTTTGTCGATACGTTGGCCGGCACGTCGGAAATGACGGCGGATCAAATGGCGTCGCTGCGCGCACGCTATGGCCTGGACCAGCCGGTTCCGGTGCAACTGCTGTATTACATGGCGCGCCTTGTGACGTTGGATTTCGGCTTTTCGCCCGCCAACAACGCGCCTGTTATCGACGTCATCGCCAAGCGCTGGCCGGTGACGGCGATTCTGGTGATCGCCTCGGTGTCCATCTCGATGGTCGTGGGGACGCTGCTGGGCGTGATGGCCGCGCGCAACGCGGGCAAACCGGTCGATCTGGGATTGTCGGTGCTGATGCTGGTCTTCTATGCCACGCCGTCATTCATCATCGCGGTGCTGATGATCCTGATTTTCTCGGTAAAGATGAACGTCTTGCCGATTGCAGGCTTCGCCTCGATCGGGATGGGCTACACGGGATGGGATTACTTTAAAGACGTCGCCTGGCACCTTGTGATGCCGGTTTCGGCGCTGTGTACGTTCTACATCGCCATTTACGGGCGCATCGGCCGCGCCGCCATGCTGGAGGTGATGAAGCTGGACTTCATCCGCACCGCCCGCGGCAAAGGGCTGCGCGAGCGCCGCGTGATCTATGTGCACGCCCTGCGTAACGCGCTGTTGCCGCTGGTCACCATGGCGGGGCTGCAGGTCAGCGCCCTTGTCGGCGGCGCCGTCCTGATCGAGACGATCTTCGGGCTGAACGGCATGGGCCGCACCGCCTTCGACGCCGTTTTCCAGCGCGACACCAACCTACTGTTGGGGGTCGTCTTCATCAGCTCGCTTTGCGTGGTCGTGGTGAATTTCGGGATCGACCTGCTCTACATGCTGCTCGACCCACGGGTGGAAGTGAAATGAAGAAACCAGCCAGAACCATTTTCGGGCGCCTTCTGCGCCATTCCAGCGGGTTGTTCGGCATCGTGATCCTGGCCACAGTCGTCATAATGGCGCTGGCGGCGGGCATCTTCTTTCCGAACGGGCCGTTCACCATTTCGGGGCCACCGCGCAGCTGGCCGGGCGCGGTCGAGGGCTACCCCCTTGGCACCGACGCGCTGGGCCGCAATATGCTGGCATCGCTGCTTTATGGTGCGCGTGTATCGCTGGCCGTGGGTGCGACGGCGGCGGCAGTGTCGTTGGTTATCGGCACGCTGGTCGGCGCGATTGCGGGCTATTACGGCGGCACCATCGACGATATTTTGATGCGCTTGACCGACGCAATGCAGACCATCCCGTCATTTCTGGCCTCGATCGCCATCGTGGGCGTGCTGGGCGCATCGATGGGCACCATCATTTCGGCCATCGCGATTGTGTCGTGGCCAATGATCGCTCGCCTTGTGCGAGCCGATTTTCTGCGCCTGCGCACCTATGACTTCGTACAGTCGTGCCGCATCATCGGCATGTCCGACATCCGCATCATCTTCCAGCAAATCCTGCCGAACTGCCTTGCGCCAATCATCGTCTCGGCCTCGGTTCTGGTGGCGACGGCCATTATCACCGAAGCCAGTCTTGCCTTCCTTGGCCTTGGCGACCCCAATGTCATGAGCTGGGGCACGATCCTATCCGTCGGCCGCCCCGAACTGCGCGCGGGATGGTATATGACCGCCCTGCCTGCAGGCGCGCTGGTGCTGACAGTGCTGGCCCTGAACCTGATCGGCGACGCACTGAACGACGTCCTCAACCCCCGTTTGAAGGAGCGCAGCTGATGAACGCCCCCCTTCTGAAGGTAGACAAATTGCGCATTGCCAGCGGCGCCAGCGCCCCGATTGTCGAACAGCTTTCCTTCACCCTGAACCGCGGCGAAACACTGGGGCTGGTCGGCGAATCCGGCTGCGGCAAATCGATGACCGCGCTGGCCGTGATGCGCTTGCTGGCGGGCAACCTTGCCATCACCGGCGGCAGCATCGCACTAGAGGGCGAGGAGCTAACCACCCTGCCCGATAGCGCGTTCCGCGACCTGCGCGGCAACCGCATGGCGATGATCTATCAAGAGCCGCTGACCGCGCTGAACCCCGTGATGACCGCTGGCGCGCAGATCGTCGAAGTGCTGCGCACGCACCAGAAAATGTCGAAAGCCGCCGCCCGCGCCCGCGCTATCGAACTGCTGGCGCTGGTGCGCATCCCCGACCCTGCCGCGCGGTTTTCGGAATATCCACACCGCATGTCGGGCGGGATGCGTCAGCGCGTTGTCATCGCCATGGCGCTGGCGTGCAACCCCAGCCTGCTGATTGCAGATGAACCGACGACAGCGCTGGATGTCACCGTACAGGCGCAGATCCTGCGGCTGGTCAAACAGTTGCAACGCGAGGCGAACCTCGGGCTGTTGCTGATCACCCATGATCTGGGCGTTGTCCGGCAGGTCGCTGATCGCGTAGCCGTCATGTACGCCGGATCGTTGGTCGAGGAAGGGCCGACAGATGCGGTGCTCGACACCCCGTATCACCCCTACACCGCCGGCCTGATTGCCGCGCGCCCGCACGGCAGCTACGCCGCCGACCCGACCCCGCTGACCGAAATTCGCGGCGCGGTTCCCGCCCCCGACGCTCGCCCCGCCGGCTGTGTCTTTGCCCCGCGCTGCCCGCGTGCCACAGCCGCCTGCGAAGCGACCCGCCCTGCCCTGCAAACCACTATGGATGGCCGCGCGTTTCGCTGCTTCCATCCCCTTGCCGAGGTGCCAGCATGACGCCAGTGCTGAAAACACAAGACCTGAAGGTCCACCACAACACCGCACGCGGCCAGCTGAAGGCCGTCGACGGGATATCGCTTTCTGTAGCGCCCGGCGAAACGCTGGGCTTGGTCGGCGAATCCGGCTGCGGAAAGTCCACCTTGGCGCGGTGCATCGTCGGCATCAACACTCCTACCAGCGGCACGCTGGAAGTAGCTGGCGTTTCGCCAGAAAAAAGCCGCCTTGCGCGGGCGCGGGCCGTGCAGATGGTATTCCAAGACCCTAGCGGCGCGCTGAACCCGCGCCTGACGGTCGAACGTATCATCGGCGAGCCATTGCAGATCCACCAGCGTGCCGGGCGCGAGGCCCGCAAGGCGCAGGTGTTGGACCTTGCCCGCAAAGTGGGCCTGTCGGACTATCACCTCGAACGTCTGCCGCACGAGCTATCAGGCGGTCAGCGCCAACGCGTGTCCATTGCCCGCGCCTTGGCCCTGAACCCAGCGCTGCTGGTCTGCGACGAGGCCGTCTCTGCCCTCGATGTCTCGGTGCAGGCGCAGGTTTTGAACCTGTTGCTGGGGCTGCAACGCGATTTGGGCCTGACGTATTTGTTCATCAGCCACGACCTTTCGGTCGTGCGCTACATATCGCACCGGATCGCCGTGATGTATCTGGGCCGCATCGTCGAAATCGGCCCCGCCGAGGAGGTCTGGCACCGCAAAATGCACCCCTACACGCGTGCACTTGTGGCAGCGATCCCCGATGAATCCGCCCGCCGCACCGACGCAGTGCTTCTGGACGGCGATGTGCCCAGCCCCGTCAATCCCCCCAGCGGCTGCACATTCCGCACACGCTGCCCCTTCGCACAGGCACGCTGCAGCACCGAGGTCCCCGAGCTGCGCGATCAAGGCGCAGGCCTCAGCGTCGCATGCCACTTTGCCGAGACGCTTTATACAGTCTGAGGCCGTGGACGGCTTCGATCAACGGATCGTTTCGCGGCCATCCACCTGTATCAAGAAAGGGGCCGAACGCGCCCAACCGGCCGGATCATAAGTAGCAACTGATTGCGATCCCCTTCCGCTGTTTGGCTCGAACCGATTGAGGATCGGTAAGAAAATACCGCGGCTTTCATCATGATGTTTTTCGCCAAAGCTGGTCAGTTCCGTGTTTTTTTACCGTCAAAAATCGCCACCACGGCCCCGATTGATGGCTTTGACGCGGGCGGTTGGCTCGGCACGCGCTTTCGAGTATGATCAGGCGTAAGATTATACAATTACGAAAGCGAGGCAGGAATGAGTGCGGGCCAAGTTTGGGCGCAAAACAATCTGCCCGCTGGCTCGGTGGTCGGCGCGCGAATCGCAGAAGCCTACCCCGAGTTTTCACAGGCCCTACGCAGCTTCGCCGATTTCGTTTTAGCAGAGCCGATGAAGGTCGCGCAGATGACCATCAACGAAACTGTACATGCCTCGGGTGTTTCAGTTGCGACCGCCAATCGCTTCGCCCGTAAGCTCGGCTATGATGGGTACCCGGCCTTCCGCTCGGATCTAATCGGTGGTTTCGAGGCGGTGTTGGCCCCGGCCGATAGACTACGCCGCACGATCCAGCAGAAGACTGGCGCTAGTGCAATTTACGCTTCTGTGCTGGAAGACGATATCGACAATCTGACAGAGGCCCGCCGGAACCTGAACACCACGCAGATCGAAGACGCCACGGCCATGATTTCGGATGCGGGCCGGCTGTTTGTCCTAGCCTTCGAGCAAGGACTACCGCTCGCACAAATCTTTGCTCATAATCTTACAGTGCTGGGACGACAGGCCAGCACCGCGGCGGCTGGGGGCAAATTGGCTGCATTGGCCGAGTTGGGCAGCTATGGCCCGCAAGATCTTGTCGTCACATTCGGATTTAGACGCTACATACGCGAAACGGTCGATCTCGCCCATGCGTTACATCGGCGTGGTGTGCCCTTGCTTGTCATTACGGACGCGCCCTCGTCGCCGTTGGCCGCCTTAGGGGCCCAGACGCTCTACATTCAAGCAAAGCGCGAGGTGGGGGCCACTTCAGATGCGGCAGTGCTTTCGGTTCTGGAAGCTCTGGCTGCTTGTGTGGCCGCCTGCCGAACCGATGCCGCAGATAACTCGGCTCGCTTTGCCGAGCTCGCACAACCATGGCTAATCGCGCGCTAGCCGCCCAGAGCCGCCTCGAAGCGCGCTTCGAAAGTTGGAGCATCCACCAGCATCGCCACAGAAGTATTAGGCACGACACCGGCCACCTTGCGCAAATCTGGGATGATCTGGCCGCGCGTGATTTCGCCGACGCATTCCACATCAAGCTTCATCGGCTGAAGGGTCACAAGCGAAGGGTCCTCGGCTACCGCTACCGC
This sequence comes from Ketogulonicigenium robustum, assembly GCF_002117445.1. Classification (NCBI taxonomy): domain Bacteria; kingdom Pseudomonadati; phylum Pseudomonadota; class Alphaproteobacteria; order Rhodobacterales; family Roseobacteraceae; genus Ketogulonicigenium; species Ketogulonicigenium robustum. Next base: position 39,113 of record NZ_CP019937.1, on the reverse strand, counting down.
AAGCGGATCGTGCAGGGCACAATAGGTGATACCGGGGTATTGCCGCTGATAGGCATTCAGATAGGCGCGCGCAGCCTCCATCGTCACCCTGCCAGCAAGATCGTTTGCGGCGTCAGCCCGCTTGGCCATCCGGGCTATCATTTCCTCGGTAAGCTTTGTTGTCATGGTCACATCAAGGCCTATCATAGTGAGTAGCGCGCCCGAGGCGATCACGGTTCGAGCGGCCTCTGGGTCATTGAAGATATTCACCTCGGCCATGGGACTGGGCATGCTGGGTGTCCCTGGATGGTGAATGGTCCCCCCCATAAACACGATGCCTGCCAGCTTTTCCGCCAAGTCCGGCGCGCGCATCAGCGCCAGCGCGATATTGGTAAGCGGCCCCACAGGTACAAGCGTGATCTCGCCGGGGTGAGCCCGAACGAGATCAATGATAAAATCAGGAGCGAAGCGTGCTACCGGCTCAGCCTTCTGCTCGGGCAGCTTGATCCCACCGAAGCCGTTGGCCCCATGGATCACACTACCTTTCTTCGTGTAAGGCCGCACAAGCGCGCGCGCGGCACCCCGCGCAACAGGTATATCTGTGCGGCCTGCGGCCTCAAGTATCTGGAGTGAATTGCGCGTGGCCTGAGCTATATCGATATTGCCATATGTTGTGGTTACCGCTTCCAACGAAATCCCCGGGCGGCGTAGCGCATAAAGGATGGCGAGTGCGTCATCGATACCAGTATCTACATCAAGAATAATGCGGCGCATGGATCACTCTCTCACAATGTGCGCGCGCGGATCAGCGCTTCCAGCCAGCGGCACGCACTGAAAAGCATAACCGCCGCAAATGTGGCAACGAGGCTGGCACCGATCGCTTGCTCGGTGCGGAAACCATCTGCCGCAGACGAGAGCAGATTGCCCAGTCCCCCAGTTTTCATCAGGAACTCGCCGACCATCGCGGCGAGGATTGAGTTGGGAGCAGTAATACGCAGAGCCACGGCAAAATTCGGCAGTGCCGAAGGGATAGCAAGGCGGATCAGCCGATTCCAGCGGCTTGAACCAAAGACGGTGAACACATTGTCGGACCCTGCCGGAAGCGCCCGCAACCCACTAGATACAAAAACAAAGAAGGGGAAAAAGCTAATGATAGCCACCACTGCCAGCACTGTGCCGCCGCCATAGCCGAACATTCGGGAAAGGATAGGGATAAGCGCCACAACCGGAACAGACGAAAAGATGATCCCCACCGGCGTAAGCAGCCCGCGCAAAATGCGCGAGTACCAGCTTAGAAGCGCCACCAGCACGCCGAGGCCCATTCCAAACGCCAGTCCGCCAACCGCAAGCGAGACTGTGCTCCACAGCGCGCCGAGGTAAAGCCCTGGCGTCGCCAGCACGGCCTGCACCGTAGCGAGCGGGCTAGGCATCACGATGGCATTTACCTGTGAAAGGGTAACGCCCATCTGCCAGGCCAAAAAAAGCAGGATCACAACCCAGAAATCAAGTAGTCGTTTAAACAGCATGGAGATCATCTGAACCGCTCGAATACATGGCGCTCTAGCAGAGAAAGCAGGCAGAAAAGACCGAATGAAATCATTCCGGTAAGCAAAACTGCGCTCCACAGAAGCAGGATCTGGAAGTTCTGCATAGCAGTGACAATTAGCAGGCCTAGGCCACGGGGTGCCCCGAACCATTCGCCCAGGATCGCCCCAATCAAGCTGCCGGGGACCGCAAGTTTCATGCCTGTGGCAATTGCGGGCAGCGCTGCGGGAAAGTCGACGTGCCAAAAGCGGCGCATGGGCGAGGCGCCATATACCTTCATCACATCCCGAAAAATCGGCGCATTCCCCGAAAGCCCCGAACTAGCCGCGACATAGAACACGAAAAAGGCGTTGAACGCTGCTAGTGCTGTCGGTGCGGTTTCGCGGCCGAAGCCCAGCACGAAGATGGGCGCCAGTGCGATGGCGGGAATCGAGTGCAGCAGAGTTGCCCCCATATCAGCGCCAGCGCGCAGGCGCTGCACCGCGTAGCCGATGAACGCCAGCCCTATCCCGGCTAGCGCCCCTATCAGATAGCCGCCGGCCATCGCTTTCACCGTGGCGGGAACTGCGCGACTGAAGAGTGTAATTCGCGGGGCTTCGAGCGCATACGTGACGACCTGTGATAGGGGCGGAAGCGTCAGTCCAGCCACCCCCGAGCGTCCGATAAGCTCCCAAGCAGTTAAAAAGAGCGCCACGCCGAGCACACCCAGCGCGGCATCGCTGTTCAATAAGCCAAAGCGTTTTTCGAAACTGGCCTCAGACATGTGTTGCCTCGGCAGGATGCAGCAGGTCGGTCAGGTAATCCGAGAGTTCGTGGAAGCGCGAACTGCGCATGATCTCGGCCCCACGTGGGCGGTCAAATGGCACACGGATGTCTTCCACAACCCGCCCAGGCCGAGCAGAAAGCACGACCACGCGATCGGCGAGGAATAGCGCCTCACCAACATCGTGCGTCACGAAGATCGTTGTCACGCCGGTCTGCTGCCATATTCGTTGCAGCTCGATATTCATCTGCCGCCGGGTGACCGCATCAAGCGCCCCAAAGGGTTCATCCATCAACAACAGACTCGGCTCTAGCACCAACGAGCGTGCGATTGCGACCCGCTGCCGCATCCCGCCAGAAAGCTGTTTCGGCCTGGCCTTCTCGAAGCCCTTCAGCCCGACGAGCTGGATAAGCTCGGCGATGCGCGCCGGTTTCACCGCTAGCCCGGCAAGCTGGAAGGGGAGTGCGATATTCCGCTCGACCGTTAACCAAGGCAGCAGCGCATGTTCCTGAAACGCAACCCCCAACCGGTGCTGCCGCGCAAGAACATCGGGTGCAGCGCCATTTACGCGAACCTGACCACTCGTGGGCGTATCAAGCGAGGCGGCGAGGCGCAGCAAGGTGCTTTTGCCGCAGCCAGACGGGCCGATCAGAGCAATAAACTCGCCCGATGCGATCTCGAGACTAGTGTCGGAAAGCGCTTGCACACTTTGCCGGCCCGCGAGGCTGAAGCTCTTTGTTACAGAGGAAAAAACTACTGCAGGGGTTTTTTCGGTCCGGCTGACGGTCATTTTGTCCCTCGTTACTGAGCGCCGACGAGGCGCTCGAAGCGCTCCATCAATTGCGGCTGCCGCCGCGCAACTTTAGCCCTGATCTCGCCCATATCCATGCTGAGCAACTCGCGGTCCTTCACCACAACCCGCCCATCCACAATCACATCACGCACATCCCGCCCGACGACCGAGGACGAGGCCGTGAACATCAGGTCATAGAGCGGCTGCTGATCGATGTCGTCGCAACTCACCAGCAAAATATCGGCTTTAGATCCAACCGACAGCTGGCCAATATCGGGCGACATCCCAAGCGCCCGCGCGCCACCATTGGTGGCCACGGCCAACAACTCCTCGTAAGAGATGGCCGTGCGGATGTGCCATGGCGTACCAGCCAAAACCTGCTGCCCGATCTTGGCGGCGTGGGCCACCTGAAAGATATCGATCGTTCCCGCCGTGGCTCCGCCATCCGAACCCATTCCGATGTCGATACCACGCCGCCACATTTCCACCAGCCGAGGCGCACCTAGCGAGTAGTTGTTCAATCCGCAGTGACATGCCGAAACCCGATGCTTGGCATACAGATCGACTTCGTCGGGCGACAGGATCACTGAATGTGCAGCATGCAAATGGTGACTTAGCACACCAAGAGATTCGAGATATTCTGTGGGCCGCATCCCGAACTTTTGCAGCGCGAAATCAATTTCATAGATCCCCTCGCACAGATGGGTATGGATCTTTGCATCCAAATCGACCGCCGCTTGCCCGATCGCCGTGATAAGTTCGGGCGAGCATACGATGATCTGGCGCAGCGCCAAAGACGCATTCACGCGGGGGTGTGTCTTCCAGCGCTGAACCAGCGCGATGTTGCGCTCGATAGCCTGATCGCGCGTCATCATCATCGAATCCGGCACCACGGCGCCGGTGCTGGCATGGCTGTCAACGGTCGAGAGCGCGATCAATCCCCTGATACCGATCTCATCGGCAGCTCTGCCCATCTCGTCGGGGTGCGGCCCCCCCGCCTCGGCAAAGCAGGTCGTGCCGACCATCAGCATGTTCGCATAAGCAAAAAGCCCCGACAAATAGACATCTTCGGGGTCAAGAATACCCTCGAAGGGCACGTAATAGTTCTTCCATATCGGTATTTTCAGCGGCTGTCGCCGTGAAAGCTGGCTCAACTTGCCGCGCAAGAATTGCTGTGCGGTATGGAAATGCGCATCGATCATCCCCGGCATCGCTATTTTGCCGGCCGCATCAAGCCGCTCGCGCGGCGCGAAGCGCGCGGCGGCCTCGACGCTTGGGCCCATCCACACTATCCGCCCCGCATCGACCGCGATCGCAGCGTCAGCGATGGTACGGCGCGCCTCGTCCATCGAAACTATGTTGGCATTCGTGACCAGTAGATCGATCACTTGGGGCTGTGTGCTGGAAGCCGGATCAGCATTATAACTGCCGACCGGGCTGGGAATCAGGTTTGAAGTCAAGGGACAAGTCCGACATCTGGTAAGGGGTGTCCCACCAAAAGACTTGGGGGGACTGGGGCAGCCCAATAGTAGGTCCTCAATGACCTAGGGCAGCGAACGCAATGGAACGACCCGGAGACGTTCAGAGGCTAGCAAGCGCTTCATCGAGTATTGAGAAATCATACAATACAGTGGGGTCGTCCGGCAGAACGTCGCCTTTACCAGAACTCCGCGCCAAATCATAAAGCCCGGACGCGATATCGTCAGGGGCGAGCCCAAAGTAGCGCCCCGTCGCGTCCTGAACCAAAGCAATCTGAAGCTCGTTCTGGCGGGTCTGCTGAACCAGATCTAGGCCGAGATCAGCCCCGTAATTATTCACGACCAAACTAGCTGCAAATTCGGGGTCTTTCTCATTCTCCTGCCACCCACGCGCCAGCGCGCGCAGATAACGCACGTAGCGGTCACGATTGGCCTCGAGCTTCTCGCGCGTAGAGATGAATATAGTATTGGGCGCGCGGTAGCCGAACTCATCAAACCGATGAACCAAGAAATCAGTGCCCTGCTTCAAACCAAGGTTTTCCAGCGTGATAGGCTGATTGGTGACAAAGCATATGTAGGCATCTCCGTCCCCTGCCAGCAATGGCTCGGGCGAGAAGCCAGCCGGAACGAAATGATAGTCCAAGGGAAGACCCGCGCGGATAAGCATGGTTTCTATGATCTGCTTATCGCTCTCGGTCTGGCCAAGGATGCGCGCGCCCACCAAATCAGCAGGAGTGACGATAGGTTTACCGGGCAGCGAAATGAACCCGTTCTGACCATTGGGAAAGTTAGCACCCAACATCACCATATCGTTTCCGCGCGCCCGCGCGTCCAGAAATGGAAGCCATAGGCCCATGCCCAAGTCGGCACCATCAGCTGCAAGCGTAACCAGCGAATTCGGCGCATTCGGCCCCCCCGGGAAGTAGATCGGGTCAATACCTTCCTCGGCGAAGTAGCCGCGCTCCAGTGCAACCCAAAAACCAGCGTACTGGACATTGGGCAACCAGTTGAGCGCGGTCCGAAGCGCAGCGTTGTTGTTCTGCGCGAAAGCGGGTCGTAGACTGGCGGCGAAAGCCAAACCTGCGCACGAATTAGCGATGAAGTGACGACGTGATAGTGAGGGCGAGAGCATGATACGAATCCGTTATCTCAGTTTCACAACTATTTAAAAACTGTAACTACCATTACACCCATCTTCGTTTGGACCAAGCACTCCCGATCACAAAGACTGGACTCTAGACATCAATGCTCATTTGAATACCGAAGAACGCGGGTCTTTGCCTATTTTCTAGACAGCCTCGTGTTTCTTTGACCGCCCCCCCCCACAGCGCCCTGAGGTGCCGCTAGGTTTGCAAACGTTTTGCGCGTTACTTTTGGAAGCGGGGAAAAGCGGATATGTGATCGCAAAATCGATCTATATATGAGTTTAAGTAAAGTGCCGTGGCGCAAGTTGCCGATCGCGGTCACTCCGTCTCAGGGCTCGCTGAACGCCTCGGATCAGCACGACGTCTCTCTACACGTGGATTCTAAATCAGCGCCCCGGCGGCAGACTGACACCTACCTTGCCGCAGATCCGCGCCAAGTTAAAAAGGCGTTTGGACTTGCACCGTTTTCGTTCCGGTGTGTTGCTGATGTTATGCGGCGATCTTTTCGAAGGCCACGGGTGATTTTCCATTCAACGAAGAATGCCGCCTGCGCGGATTGTAGAATCCGTTGATGTATTCGAACACCGCGACCTCGACGTCCCGGCGTGTTTGCCACGTGTTTCGCCAGATGAGTTCGGCCTTGAGCGACTTGAAGAAACTCTCGACTGCGGAATTATCGTAACAATTTCCTTTGCCACTCATGGAAGGCAGCAACTCGTGACGGCGAAGGCGCTTCTGATACGCGTGCGCACAATATTGCGCGCCGCGATCGGTGCGGTGAATGCAGCCCGGTGGCGGTCGGCGTAACGCGATTGCCATGTCCAAAGCCCGCAAGGCCAAGTCCTGCTTCATACGGTTGCTGATTGCCCAACCGATTACGCGCCTCGAATATAGATCAATGATCACAGAGAGATAGGCCCATCCTTCGCAGGTCCAAATATAGGTGATATCTCCCGCCCATTTCTGGTTCGGGGCCCGCGCCGTGAAATCCTGGTTCAGACGGTTCGGGGCGATGTTGAAACTGTGGTCGCTGTCGGTCGTGCGCTTGAATTTGCGGCTTCGCAAGACCTGGATGCCATTGTCGCGCATGATCCGGGCAACCCTGCGTTGCCCCACCCTGATGCCCAATTCGGTCAATTCCTGCGTCATGCGCGGGCGGCCATAGCTACCCAGACTGAGCCGGTGCTGTTCGCGAATATGGGCCAGAAGGACCATGTCGCGCCGCTGACGCAGCGAGGGCGGCCTGTGACGCCACGCTCGTAAACCACGGTCCGAAACTTGCATCAGACAGCAAAGGCGGGCGCGTGAAAGATCTCCGCGATACTCCGCAATGAACTGAAATCTCACTGCTTTTGGCTCGCGAAGAGGATCGCGGCCTTTTTTAGTACTTCCCTCTCCTCCCGCAGGATACGGTTCTCTTTGCGCAAGCGCTCATTCTCGCGGCGTAGTTCCGCGTCCTCGGCCGCTGTCGGATCGGTCGAATAATCCCGCATCCACTTGCCCAAGGTCGAAAACCCGACACCAAGGTCCGACGCCACCTGTCGCCGTGTCAGGCCGCTATGCGTCGCGATCCGAACCGCATCGCGCTTGAAATCTTCACTGTGCTTGGGTGCCATATCTGGTCTCCTTTATGGCGAGCATTGCTCGTAAAAAACCGGAACGGAAGTGAGACAAGTCCAAACGGCGCAAGGCGCGACATCTGAGTATCGCTCAGCCAGTAAAGATTGATCATCGATCAGGTCTCCGCGCGGAGCCTGAATCAAGCCAAAATCCCGAAATCAATGGGGCTTGCGCCTAGGTGTTTGATCCCACGGTTTGATGGTGCGATCCTTTCTCTGGAATGGAAGGAAGCCTTGTGGGACAAGTTCGTCACGGCAGCGCCACGACCACGCACGCTGTCCGAGCAGCAATACAGCGATCGCAAGCTTTGCTCGCGCAGCTGAGCCGGGAGTTGGGCATTAATCCCAAGACGGTTGCGAAGTGGCGCAATCGCGCGACGGTCGAGGATATGAAGAACGGACCTTCCGAGCCTCGATCGACCGTTCTGACTGAGGCTGAAGAGGCGACGGTCGTCGCGTTTCGGCGCCATACGCTGCTGCCGCTGGACGACTGCCTTTATGCCCTGCAGCCCTCGATCCCACATCTGACGCGATCTGCGCTGCACCGCTGTCTGCAACGACATGGCATCTCGCGCCTGCCTGATATGGAGGGCGACAAGCCGAAGCGGTCGAAGTTCAAACGCTACCCCATAGGGTTCTTCCACATCGATATTGCCGAGGTGCAGACCGCTGAAGGCAAACTATATTTGTTCGTTGGCATCGACCGGACGAGCAAGTTCGCTGTGACCAAACTCGTCGAAAGGCCGATAGAAAGACAGCCTAGGGATTCCTCCAGCACATGCTCGAAGCCGTGCCCTACCAAGTCCATACCACTCTCACCGACAACGGTATTCAGTACGCTGAGCAGCCGCGGAACAAGAATACCATCTACTCTCGGCCGATGCGCTTCGACATGATTTGCGAGGCAAACGGGATTGAGCACAGGCTGACCAAGCCCAACCATCCATGTACTAATGGTCAGGTCGAGCGGATGAACCGCACGATCAAAGAGGCCACGATCAAGCGCTTCCATTACCAAAGCCATGACCAGCTCCGCACCCACTTGGGGGACTTCATGGCGGCCTACAACTTCGCGCGCAGGCTAAAGACTCCGGCGGACTTACGCCCTACGAATACATTTGCAAAATCTGGACATCAGAGCCAGATCGATTCATCCTCAACCCGATCCACCAAATGTCGGGACTGAACACCTAGGGACGTAGGCCTCCGGATCATCCACGATCGAGGCATCGTTGAGATATTCGCGGACAATGGTGCGGTACGCGGCGCGGCTATACTGGGATTGCACCGTACAGGATTGTCGTGGTCTCGGGCGCTGAACTTTCGTTTTCTGAGAGACGAAAGCGATGAGGTTCATGGCGTGTCATGATGGGCATATGGCGCGCATTGTCAAAAAAGTGTGCTAGCTGAGGAGCTCTGACGCAAAAGGGATGCTTTGCGCGGCGCCCGTCCGGGTAATTTGGGTGGCGGCGGCAGTTGATGCCCATGAGAGGGCGGCTTCGCCCCCTTTGCCTTCGTCGGCGATGACGGTGACCTGACCGGCTTTACCTACGACCTTGGCGTTGCACTGGCCGCGCAGATGGGCCGCCCCGGCACCGACCTGATCGACACCCCGTTTTCGTCGATCTTCACGGGCCTGCAGTCGGACCGTTACAATTCGCAGCCCAATGCGATCCGCGCAGTGCTGACGGGCCGCGCCGACGCCACCATTGCCGATATGTCGGCCAGCCGGTATTTCGCTGCCGAAAACCCGCAACTGGAAGTGTCGCTACGCATTCCGGTGGGCGTGAACGTGTCGTTTTTCTTCCGCAAGGACGACGTCGCTTTCCGCAACGAAGTCGAAGTCGCGCTGGAATGCATGAAGACCAACGACGCGTTCGCTGAAATCTACACCAAATGGTTCGGCATCGCCCCGCCGCAGCCCCCCAAGCCGAGGTTTTCCCCGGTTACGGCGCCCCCGACTACGAGGGGTATGACGCGAGCGAACACACCCTCAGCTGCGACTGATCCGCCACTTCTGTGCCGTGCCTTGCGCCCCCCCTGCCCATACGTCCGGACTGAAAGCCATGGACCATTTTCTGACCACCTTCTTCAGGTTCGACTTCATCCCGCAATACCCGCCCGAGATTCTGGCAGGCCTTTGGGTGACGTTGCGCAATGCCCTGCCCCCCGGTATAGAGGTGGTTCGGTTTATCTAAATATGTTCCGGGCGTTTTCTAAGTGGTTTTCCTCTTCGGTTAGGCGTCTGCCACTTCGGGCATTGGCTGGTTGAAGTAAGCGTGATCGGGGGTTTTCCCGTCAAGCGATGAATGCGGACGGCGGGTGTTGTAGAAGTTCAGATATCGGCCGATCCCGGCTCATCCTCGGCCAGCCGCACCCGCGACAACCGCATGACCTTGTCGGTCGGTGATATCCCTAACAAAATAACCTCGTCAGGGGTCGGGAGCCCGACATCTTGCGACAGCAGGATCGAGCGGCCATCAGCCCCGCGCCGTCGCATATCAGCCGTAAACCCGATAAGCACCGAGAGCGATTGGTCGATATCTTTCACGACATGCGCACGCGCCCCGGCGCGCCGACCGATGATGCCTTCCTCGGCCAAAGCTGTCAGCGCCTTTCGTACTGTCACCCGCGACAGCCCTGTGACTTCGGCGAGGCGTCGCTCGGAGGGCAGGTTGTCGTTGTTTTTCATCTCGCTCGCCGCGATGAGGAGGCGCATGGCCCGCGCCAAACGGCGATAAAGCGGGTCCTCGCCCGCGTCCTGCGCGAGGGCAGCAGCAATGCGATCAGCAAGAAGGCGCGGTTGGGTCGCGATCTGGTCTTCCACTATGCCCCTGCAAGATCAAAGCCAAATATAGGTCCAGTATAATACCATGATACAGCAAGAATAGTATTTTCTGGCGCTAGGGGTGCGCAGGGCTCTATACTCTTCGCGCGTCAAACCCATCCGCGCGTCGTTCGATTTCTCGACCTGCACCAATGGGTGCTCAAGCCTCAGCTCGATGATTGTTCGCTGTCTTGTCCGGCATTATTCTGGCTTTGAGCCTGAATGCGGACCTGATGTCTGTGCATCAAAAGACCTCCGTTTTAGGGGAGGTTGCGGAAAGTGTAGGATTTGTTGGTTGCGGGGGCAGGATTTGAACCTGCGGCCTTCAGGTTATGAGCCTGACGAGCTACCGGGCTGCTCCACCCCGCGTTGTTTGGATTTTTTGTATATAGAGAGAGATATGCTTCTTATCAGGTCTGGCGGTGACTTACTCTCCCACGACTTAAGTCGCAGTACCATCAGCGTTTTTGCACTTAACTTCCGAGTTCGGGAAGGGATCGGGTGTTTTGCAAGAGCTATATCCACCAGACCGGGAAAGAAGCATTTTTGTTCAAGTATACTGTTATGTATGATTTTTGATTTGGTTGAGCTATTTCTGGATCAAACCAAGCCTATCGGACGATTAGTACTAGTCAACTGAATGCATTACTGCACTTACATCTCTAGCCTATTGACGTGATGGTCTTTCACGGTCCTCAGGGATACCTTGTTTTGAGGGGGGCTTCACGCTTAGATGCCTTCAGCGTTTATCCTGTCCGAACATAGCTACCCAGCACTACCGTTGGCACGATAACTGGTCCACCAGTGGTCCGTTCACCCCGGTCCTCTCGTACTAGGGGCAACTCCTCTCAAGTATCCTACACCCACGGAAGATAGGGACCGAACTGTCTCACGACGTTCTAAACCCAGCTCACGTACCTCTTTAAATGGCGAACAGCCATACCCTTGGGACCTGCTCCAGCCCCAGGATGAGATGAGCCGACATCGAGGTGCCAAACGATGCCGTCGATATGGACTCTTGGGCATCATCAGCCTGTTATCCCCAGCGTACCTTTTATTCGTTGAGCGATGGCCCTTCCACTCGGGACCACCGGATCACTATGGCCGACTTTCGTCTCTGCTCGACTTGTCAGTCTCGCAGTCAGGCTGGCTTATGCCATTGCACTCGACGACCGATTTCCGACCGGTCTGAGCCAACCTTCGCGCGCCTCCGTTACACTTTGGGAGGCGACCGCCCCAGTCAAACTCCCCACCACACAGGGTCCCGGATCCGGATAACGGACCGCGGTTAGACATCAAGCAAAGCAAGGGTGGTATCTCAAGGATGGCTCCGCAGGGACTGGCGTCTCTGTTTCAATGCCTACCACCTATCCTGCACATGCTTGGCCTGATGCCAATGTGAAGCTGGAGTAAAGGTGCATGGGGTCTTTCCGTCTAACCGCGGGTAGCCCGCATCTTCACGGG
>NZ_CP019937.1:0-22500 GCF_002117445.1 Ketogulonicigenium robustum | reverse complement strand
CCCCAACCGCCCCACCAGTGCCAAACCGAATAACCACGCGACCCAAGCAGCCGTCCCCGCATAGACCAGCCACACCGGAACATGGCGAACAAACGTCTGCAGCCAGCGTGGTGGCTGCATCAATAGTCCACGCGCAGGTCCATCCCCGCATAAAGGGGCGCAACCTCGTCATAACCATTGAACATCAGCGTATCGCGCCGCCCACCGAACAGACCAACGCCGACCGGACGCTCGGTTGCTTGGCTCCAACGGGGATGATCCACCTGCGGATTCACGTTGGCGTAAAAGCCGTATTCATTCGCATCGATCCGCGTCCATGTCGTTATGGGCTGCTCGGCGGTCAAGGTAATGCGCACAATCGACTTGATCGATTTGAACCCGTATTTCCACGGCACCACCAACCGGATCGGCGCGCCGTTCTGGTTCGCCAGAGGCTCGCCGTAAATGCCGGTAGCCAGCAAAGTCAGCGGATGCATGGCCTCGTCCAGCCGCAATCCCTCGACATAGGGAAAGTCCATCCCGCGGGCGTTGGCGTTCCACATCGCCGCAGGCTGCAGCACGGTTTCAAAGGCGACGTATCGCGCGCCGTCCTGCACCCCGATGCGCCCCAGCACGTCGGCCAGTTCGACCCCGCTCCACGGGATGACCATCGACCACGCCTCGACGCAGCGCAGACGATAGATCCGCTCCTCGACAGTCAAGCCACCAATCAGATCCTCCAGCGTGTAACTGCCGGGGTTGTCGACCAGACCGCCCACCTCGACACGCCAGTCATCGGTCACCAAAGCGCCCGCGTGTTTCGCAGGTTCCTCTTTCTGGAAACCGAATTCGTAATAGTTGTTGTAGCTGCGGATCTGTTCCAGCGTGTTGGCATCGCTACGGCCCAGCGCCAAGGCAGGCGTTGCAAATCCGCTGGCCGCTAGGCCGGCCAAAACCTGACGGCGGCTGGCAAACAGCGCGCGCGGGGTGGCATCGGCGCGGGTCAGATCATTCTTCCATCGGTAAGCCATGGCCATCTCCTAAGGATTTCGGGTTATCCTACAGCAAATCCGGCCAGCACAAAGTCACAACAGCGCAAGAAAAACCCCCGCCCTTGCGGGCGGGGGGTCTGCTTTAGTGGATCGAAGGCTCGGCCCCGTGGTCTTTCTGGGCGTCGGCCACGTGATTGCCCACGATCAGCCCCTGCGGGCCGGCGGTGACGGGCACATCGGCGCCATCCAGCACCTCGCCCGCCAGCAGCATGGTAGCCAACGGGTCTTGCAGTGCACGCTGGATCACGCGCTTTAGCGGACGGGCCCCGAAGACGGGATCATACCCTTCGTCGGCCAGCCATGTGCGGGCGCTGTCATCCAGCGACAAGGTAATCTTGCGCGCCGCCAGACGTTTTTCCAAACGCGCCAGCTGGATCGAAACGATCCCATCCATATCCGCCCGTCCCAGACGGTCGAACACGATGATCTCGTCCAGACGGTTCAGGAACTCGGGGCGGAAATGTCCGCGCACCGCTGCCATCACCTCGCCCTTGGCCTCGTCCTTGTTCGCACCTTCCGGCAAAGCCGACAGGGCCTGCGAGCCAAGGTTCGACGTCAGCACGATCAAGGTCTGCTTGAAATCGACCGTCCGGCCTTGGCCATCCGTCAGCATCCCGTCATCCAGAACCTGCAACAGCACGTTAAAGACATCGGGGTGCGCCTTCTCGACCTCGTCAAACAGCACCACCTGATAGGGCCGGCGCCGCACAGCTTCGGTCAGCACGCCGCCTTCTTCATACCCGACATACCCCGGAGGGGCACCAATCAGGCGTGCGACCGAATGCTTCTCCATGAACTCGGACATGTCGATCCGCACCATGGCGGTGTCGTCGTCGAACAGAAACTCGGCCACGGCCTTCGTCAGCTCGGTTTTACCCACACCTGTCGGGCCGAGGAACAGGAAACTGCCCAGCGGGCGGTTTTCATCGTTCAGCCCAGCACGGGCGCGGCGCACCGCATTGGCCACGGCATGCACAGCCTCGCGCTGACCGATGACGCGCTTGCCCAGCTCGTCCTCCATCCGCACCAGCTTGTCACGCTCGCCTTCCAACATGCGGGCGGTCGGAATACCCGTCCACCGCTCGACCACCTCGGCGATCTGCTCGGGGCGGACGGTTTCTTCCGCCATCGACCCTTCGACACTATCGGCCTCGGCCAGCTGGCGTTCAAGATCGGGGATGATGCCGTAAGACAGCTCGCCCGCCTTGGCCAGATTGCCCTCGCGCTTGGCGATTTCCAGATCAGCGCGAGCCTTCTCCAGCTTTTCCTTCAACCCGCGCGAGGCCTCCAGCTTGTCACGGTCGGCCTGCCACCGCGCCGTCATACTGGCGGCACGTTCCTGCAGATCGGACAGTTCCTTCTCCAGCTTTTCAAGGCGATCCTTGCTGGCGACGTCATCTTCCTTCTTCAGCGCCTCGGCCTCGATCTGCTTTTGCAGCACTTCGCGGTCGATCGCGTCCAATTCTTCGGGTTTGCTGTCGACTTCCATCCGCAAGCGGCTGGCGGCCTCGTCCACAAGGTCGATGGCTTTATCCGGCAAGAAACGGTCGGTGATGTACCGGCTAGACAGCTGCGCCGCCGCTACCAAAGCCGAGTCCGAAATCCGCACGCCGTGGTGCAGCTCGTATTTCTCTTTGATGCCGCGCAGAATGCTGATCGTATCCTCGACGGTCGGCTCCTCGACGACAAGCGGCTGGAAACGACGGGCCAAGGCCGCGTCCTTTTCGATATACTTGCGGTATTCGTCCAAGGTCGTCGCACCAATACAGTGCAGCTCGCCCCGCGCCAAAGCGGGTTTGATCAGGTTGGCCGCATCCATCGCGCCATCGGTTTTACCCGCGCCCACAAGGGTGTGGATCTCGTCAATAAACAAGATCACTTCGCCCGCGGCGGCTTCCACCTCTTTCAGGATCGACTTCAGACGTTCCTCAAACTCGCCGCGATACTTCGCACCGGCAATCAGCGCCCCCATATCCAGCGCCAACAGCTTCTTGTTGCGCAGCGATTCAGGCACGTCGCCGTTGACGATACGCAGCGCCAAGCCCTCGGCAATCGCGGTTTTACCCACGCCCGGCTCACCGATCAGGATCGGGTTGTTCTTGGTGCGTCGGCTCAGCACCTGCATCGCGCGGCGGATTTCCTCGTCGCGGCCGATGATCGGGTCAATCTTCCCCTCGGCGGCGGCGGCGGTCAGGTCGGACGCATACTTCTTCAACGCGTCAAAACCATCCTCGGCGCTGGCGCTATCGGCAGTGCGGCCCTTGCGAATATCATTGATGGCGCTGTTCAGCCCCTGCGCGGTCACGGCCCCCGCATCCAGCGCGTCCTTGGCCTTGGACTTGACCAAAGCCAGCGCGGTCAGCAACCGTTCGACCGTGACAAAGCTGTCGCCTGCCTTGGTCGAGATCTGCTCGGCCTCGTCCAACACGCGGCCTGTCAGCGAATCAAGGTAAACCTGCCCCGCATCGCCCGACACTTTGGGCAGACGCGACACCTGCAGATCAATCGCCTCGCGCACGCGCTCAGCCGCGCCGCCGGCACGGTTGATCAGGTTCGCGGACAAACCTTCGGGGTCGTCCAGCAGGGCTTTCAAAATGTGTTCTGGCAAAAGGCGTTGATGCCCTTCGCGCATTGCAATCGTTTGAGCGGCTTGCAAAAAGCCACGAGACCGCTCGGTGAACTTCTCCAAGTTCATGTGCATTCTCCCTTTCAAAGCGCCCGGAATCGGGATGCCCACCACTGCGGCACATCCCCTAGTGGGCCTCGGGGGATATTTGGGAAGCTGCGTCACCCCTTACAAGGTCGCCGCAGCCATTTCAGTTGACTTACCGCCCCCCCGCGCCCAGAAGGCAACCGTTTGATCACTGGAGAGAGCCATGCCCGCCGTAGATGACCGCCTTATCGTCGCCCTCGACGTCCCCCACGCCATCGCGGGGCTGGAACTGACCCAGCGCATCGGCGATGCCGCATCGTTCTATAAAATCGGCCTCGGCATGCTGACGGGCGGCGGCCTCGCCCTCGCGCGCGAGCTGAAGGACGAACACGGCAAGCGCATCTTTCTGGACATGAAACTGTTCGACATCGGCGCGACAGTCGAAGCCGCCGTGCGCGGCATCGCTCAGTTCGATCTGGATTTCCTAACCGTCCACGGCGACCCTCATGTGGTGAATGCCGCCAAACAAGGCGCGGCGGGCAAAGATCTGAAGATCCTTGCCGTGACGATCCTGACCTCGCTTGACCGGGCCGATCTGGACGCCGGTCTGATCCGCGCGGGCGACATCCCCGAAATCGTGGTCGAGCGCGCCGCGCGCGCCTTCGACGCTGGTGCCGACGGCATCATCGCCAGCCCGCAAGAGGCCGCGCTGATCCGCGCCCTGCCCCAAGCTGCCGGCCGCCTGATCGTCACCCCCGGCGTTCGCCCTGCAGGGGCCGCCTTGGGTGATCAAAAACGTGTGGAAACGCCAGCCAGCGCCATCACGGCAGGCGCCGACCATATCGTGGTCGGTCGCCCGATCTGGCAGGCGGCAGACCCTGCGGCCGCCGCCCGCGCCATTGTGGCCGAACTGCCTTAACGGCGGTTATCGTTGATATCATCGCGGAAGGTGCGGGTCTCGCCCTTCCGCGCGCCGAACATACGGCGCAACAAGATGTAGGCTGCCAGCGACAGCAGCGCAAAAGCCAGTGCCAACCACGGCAGCGATAACACGCCAGCCAAAACGATCAGCCCCGTCAGCACCGCGCCAATCGCGAAGCCCAGAAAGATGAAGGCGGGCACTACCACCTCGATGATGGCGAACACCACCCCGAGGCAGACCCACACCCACCATGTCGCCAACAGCGCCATTACTTTACCCGCCCAGACAGCAGCTTGAACGCATCGGCGAACGCCTCTAGCGCCTGCGTGGGCAGAACGATGGTCTGATTGCCTTGGCTACCCGCCATCTTGGTCAGCCCCTCGACCTGCTTCAGTGCGACCTGATACTGCGCCGCTTCCAGCCCGTTTTCGGCAATCGCGGCCGCAACAACACCGGTCGCATAAGCCTCGGCATCCGCCTCGATCCGGCGGGCCTTGGCGGTCTGTTCGGCGGCATACAAATCGGCATCCGCCTGCAGCTCGACCGCGCGCTTGCGGCCTTCGGCCTCGGTCACTACGGCGCGACGGGCGCGTTCCGCGTTCAACTGTTGCAACATGGCCGAGCGGGTGGCTTGGTCCAGATTTACATCCAGAATCTCGGTCCGCGTCACTTCAATGCCCCAGTCATCAACCTGATCGGCCAACTGATGGCGAATAGCCTCGATCAACTGGCCACGGTTCGACTGCACCTGATCCAGCTCGATCCGGCCGATTTCCGACCGCACGATCCCCGCCACTGTCGTCTGGATCGCCGCATCCACATCGCGAATCCGGTAGACCGACTTTTCAGGGTCGTTGATGCGATAGAAAACCGAGGTCTCGACCGACACCAACACGTTGTCCGATGTGATGGCGTCCTGCTCGGTCGCGGGCAACTGACGTTCCAACACCGAAATGCGGTGCGCCACGCGATCCAGGAACGGCACAATGAAATTGATCCCCGGCCCCAACACCGCATGCAGCCGCCCGAACCGCTCGATCACGAATTTTTCCGACTGCGGCACAATGCGGATGCCCCAGAAAATACACAGGATCACAAACGCTGCCACTAGCAGCAAAATAAGGCCCGTTCCTGTCATATCTCGTCCTCCTTCACTTTGGCGGCATCAGACCATTAAAAGGGGAAAGGTCAAGGAAAAGGCGGAAACGCTGCTGCAAATGGGGAATGACGCCGGGCAAATCGGGGAACCGCGCTGGATCGACAAAGGCCCAGCCCTGCCCCTCGTCGCCAAAGCGCACGGGCGCGGACGGCAGATCCGCCACCAAAAACCATTGCACCCCGCGCGGCCCTTCAAAGGCGCGGGCCCACAAAAGCGCACCCGTGGCCAGATCCAACCCCACCTCCTCGCGCAGCTCGCGCGCGGCACAGGCGCGGGGCGTCTCGGCCCCCTCGCGCGCGCCGCCGGGCAAATCCCACAGCCCGCTAAACGCCAACCCCGCCCGCTGATCGCGCAGCGTCATCAGCAGGCGCCCGCCCATCAAAATAGCAACCTTCGCGCCGTCGAACGGATGGGGATCATCCACTTTCACGTTCTGTTCCCTTCTGCTATCATTGCGCCATCATGCCCAGCCTGTGCCGCTCTTGTCTGACGATACACGATGACGCGCCGCCCCGCTGCACGGCGTGCAATAGCCCGCGCCTGATCGCCCACCCCGAACTGTTCACCCTGTCCATCGCCCATATGGATTGCGACGCATTCTTTGCCAGCGTGGAAAAGCGTGACAACCCCGAACTGCGCGACAAGCCTGTCATCGTCGGGGGCGGCACGCGGGGGGTGGTGTCGACCTGCTGCTATCTGGCGCGCATCCGCGGCGTGCGCTCGGCCATGCCGATGTTTCAGGCCCGCAAACTCTGCCCCGAGGCTGTTGTCGTCCCGCCCCGCATGCAGGCCTACGCCGATGCCTCGCGCCAAATCCGCGCGCTGATGGACCGCCTGACCCCCGCGATCGAGCCTCTCTCGCTGGACGAGGCGTTTCTGGATCTGCGCGGCACCGCCGCCCTGCACCGCGCCCCGCCCGCCGTGATGATGGCCCGCCTTGTCAAACAAATCGAGGACGAAGTCGGTGTCACCGCATCCATCGGCCTGTCGCATAACAAATTTCTAGCCAAGATCGCCTCGGATCTGGATAAGCCGCGCGGCTTTTCGGTGATCGGTCAGGGCGAAACGCTGGATTTTCTGGCACCCAAACCCGTGCGGATGATATGGGGGATCGGCCCTGCGGGGCAAGAATCGCTGGAACGCGCCGGCATTCGCACCTTCAGCGACCTCGCGCGGTGGGACGCGCAGGCCCTGCAAACACGTTTTGGGGCGATGGGCAGCCGCCTGTGGCATTTGGCGCGCGGACAAGATAGCCGCCCCGTCGCCCCCGACCGCGCGCTGAAAGGCATCTCGAACGAAACCACGTTTGAAACCGACATCAGCGACCCAGACCTGCTGGACGGTCACATCTGGCGCATGGCCGAAAAGGTCGCCTCGCGCGCCAAGGCGCAGGATGTGGAAGGGCGCAGCGTTACGCTGAAACTGCGCCGCGCCAATTTCAGCCTGATCACCCGCAGCCGCACCCTTGCGACACCCACCCAACTGGCCGACGTGCTGTATCGCACCGCGCGCGCCCTGTTTGACGCGCTGCCCGAAAACGGCCCGTTCCGCCTGCTGGGCGTCGGCCTGTCCGACCTGCGCCCCGCGGCGCAAAGCGACAGTCAGACCGACCTGCTCGACCCCGACGCGCCCCGCCGCGCGGGGGCTGAACGCGCCGCCGACGAAATCCGCGCCCGCTTTGGCAAAGATGCCATCATCAAAGGGCGCAGCCTGCGCTGAACGCCTGCTGTGCCACCGCCAAATCGGCGGGCGTATTGATATTGAAAAACGGATCAAACGGATCAACGGCGAAATCCACACGCCGCGCGCCGACCTGATCGGCGAACCCTATCATGCGCAGCCGCCCCGCCCCCAGCGCCGCGCGCAAATCCTGCGCCACCCCCACGGGCCATAGCCCGAAAACGGGATGCGCCGCCCCGCCGCTGGTGGCAATCGCGGGGGCCGCCCCCAAACGCTGCGCCAGATCGCGGGGGAAAAACGGCGTGTCAGCCGCAACGCTAAGCACCTGCGAAAAGCCATGGACTGCGGCATAATCCAACCCCGCCAAGACCCCGGCCAAGGGCCCTGCGCCGATGTCATCGCCCAAAACAGGCAACCCCATATCGGCGAACCGCGCAGGCGGGCCGTTCGCACTCAGCACCAGCGCGTCACATTGCGGGCCCAACCGGTCGATTACCGATTGCATCAGGCTGTAGCCCGCCGCCAACGGCAGGCGCCCCTTGTCGCCGCCGCCCATGCGGCGCGCCTGGCCACCGGCCAAGATCAGCCCCAGCCGCCTCACCCCTTGAACACCCGCCGTACCGAGGCAGGGTGCCGGGCAAGCGCCGCCGCAGGGCGGATCGGCCTGCGCACCAGCTCGCCGCCGCAGTTCGGGCACAGGCCGCCCAACACGCCATCAGCACAATCGGCGCAGAACGTGCATTCGAAAGAACAGATCCGCGCCGCCACACTATCGGGTGGCAGGTCGCGGTCGCAGCACTCGCACCCCGGTCGCAGTTCCAGCATCGTACCCCCCACCAAAGAAAATGGGGCCCGCAGGCCCCATTCTGGTTAGTTCACATCGAAATGCATCGGTTTGACTTGCCCGAACTTTCCGGTGGCCCGCACCTTGTCCAGCACCTCCTCGGACGGGCGGCTGTCGACGTACAAGATGGCAATCGCCTCGCCCCCTTCAGCCGCGCGGCCCAGCGTGAAGTTCGCAATGTTCACGCCGTTCTCGCCCAACACACCGCCCAAGGTGCCGATCACACCCGGGACGTCTTTGTTGGTGGTGTAGATCATATCGGCCCCAATCTCGGCGTCGACGTTGATCCCCTTGATCTGGATGAAACGCGGCTTGCCATCGCTAAAGACGGTGCCCGCCACCGAACGCTCGCGGGTCTCGGTGGTGACGGTGACCTTGATATACCCCTCGTAGGTGCCCGTCGCGTCCTGCTGCGTGGTCGAGATTTTGATCCCACGCTCTTTCGCAATGACGGGGGCCGACACCAAGTTGGTATCGGGGTTGAACTTGCGCATGATGCCCGCAATGACAGCCGAATTCAGCGCCTTCAGGTTCATCTTCGAGGCGACGCCGTCGAACAGGATGTTGATGCCGACGATCGGCTCGTCCGTCATCTGGCCGATGAAGTTGCCAAGATGCCCCGACAGCTTGATCCACGGGCCCATCACCTTGGCTTCCTCGGCAGTGACCGAAGGCATGTTCAGCGCATTCGTCACCGCGCCGGTCAGCAGGTAGTCCGAGATCTGCTCGGCCACTTGCAGCGCCACGTTTTCCTGCGCTTCGCTGGTGGATGCGCCAAGGTGGGGCGTGCAAACAACGTTCGGCAGGTTAAACAACGGGCTGTCGGTTGCGGGCTCAACCTCGAACACGTCGAAGGCGGCGCCTGCGACATGGCCCGATTTGATGGCCGCAGCCAAGGCGGCCTCGTCGACCAGACCGCCACGGGCGCAGTTGATGATGCGCACGCCAGCCTTGGTTTTCGCAATCGCCTCGGCCGACAGGATGTTGCGGGTCGCGTCGGTCAGCGGCACGTGCAGGGTGATGAAATCGGCGCGGGCCAGCAGCTCGTCCAGCTCGACCTTCTCGACACCGATTTGCAGGGCGCGATCTTCCGACAAGAAGGGATCGTACGCCACAACCTTCATCTTCAGGCCCTTGGCACGGTCGCACACGATCGAACCGATGTTGCCCGCACCAATCACGCCCAGCGTCTTGCCCGTCAGCTCGACCCCCATAAAGCGCGACTTTTCCCACTTGCCCGCGTGGGTCGATGCCGACGCCTCGGGGATTTGGCGGGCGACGGCCATCATCATGGCAATGGCGTGTTCGGCTGTGGTGATCGAATTGCCGAAGGGCGTGTTCATCACAATGATGCCCTTTTGCGAGGCAGCCGGAATATCGACGTTGTCGACACCGATGCCCGCACGGCCGATCACCTTCAGATTGGTCGCGTTTTCCAGCAGCTTTTCGGTGACCTTCGTCGCCGAGCGGATCGCCAAACCATCGTAATTACCGATGATCTCGGCCAGCTTTTCTTTGTCTTTGCCCAGCTTCGGCTGGAAGTCGACCTCGATGCCGCGATCACGGAAGATCTGCACGGCGGCGTCAGAGAGTTCGTCGGAAATAAGAACCTTGGGAGCCATTTTCAGGGTATCCTTGGCAAAAATGTCATGGGGTTGCGGGCGCGTGCGGCCCGCAACAGAAAATCACGCCTGTGCGGCCAGCTCGGCCTCGTAGGCCCACTCAAGCCACGGCAGCATGGCTTCGATGTCGGCGGTTTCCACCGTCGCACCGCACCAAATCCGCAGGCCTGCAGGCGCATCGCGGTACGAGCCCGCATCCAGCGCCGCACCCTCGGTTTCCAGCCGCTTCGCGACGGCCTTAGCAAACGCCGCCCCGTCCTTGATGGCGGGGTTCGTGAACTTCAGGCAGACCGATGTGTTCGAGCGGTTCGCCGCATCCTCGGCCAGATTGTCGATCCAGTCGCGCACGGCGCAGAAATCGAAAATCGCCTGTGCATTCGCATCGGCGCGCGCCTTCAGGCCCGCAAAGCCGCCCAGCGACTGCGCCCATTTCAACGCGAAGATGTAATCCTCGACACACAGCATCGACGGGGTGTTGATCGTCTCGCCAACGAAAATGCCTTCGTTGATCTTGCCTTTGGCCGTCAGGCGGAAAATCTTCGGCAGCGGCCATGCGGGGGTGTAAGTTTCCAGCCGCTCGACCGCGCGCGGCGACAAGATCAGAACGCCGTGGCCGCCCTCGCCGCCCAGCACTTTCTGCCAGCTGAATGTGACCACATCCAGTTTGTCCCACGCCAGATCCTGCGCGAAGGCGGCCGAAGTGGCGTCGCAAATGGTCAGGCCCGCACGGTCGACGGGAATGGCATCGCCGTTCGCCAACCGCACGCCCGATGTCGTACCGTTCCACGTAAAGACGACGTCTTTGTCGAAATCGACCGTCGCGAAATCGACGATCTGGCCGTAGGGCGCCTTCTTCACTTCGGCGTCCAGCTTCAGCTGCTTGACGACGTCGGTCACCCAACCCTCGCCAAAGCTTTCCCATGCCAGCATTTCAACGGCGCGCGCGCCCAACAACGACCAAAGCGCCATTTCCACAGCGCCCGTATCCGAGGCGGGCACGATACCGATGCGGTAATCAGCCGGAACGCCCAACACTTCACGCGTCAGGTCGATCGCCTCTTTCAATTTCTTTTTGCCAATCGATGCACGGTGCGAGCGGCCGACAGGGGCGTCGGACAGGGCTTCAAGCGACCATGTCGGGGGTTTCGCGCAAGGGCCCGAGGAAAAACGCGGGTTTGCCGGCAGCGCAGCCGGTTTGGTAGTCGTCATGTCTGGTATCCTTACAGATAAGCGCCCCCCGTTGGGGAGGGGTGTCCCACGGACGCACTTACGCCCAGTCAACAAAAACAGCAAGTGGACAAATGCAGACCCTTGCAGGTTCGTGCGATCTAGGCGTGAACAACGCCGGAACATTACCTCATGATGCGTGCAAAATCGGTGCAGTTCTCGAAGACGCCTCACCCCAGAAAAACGAAACCCCCGGTGCGCTGGCGGGCGCGACCGAGGGGGATACGAATGAGCCTCTAAACTCGGACGCAGATTACCAGTTGCGGCGTGATTGGGCAATCGCCCTTCGCTATGCGATTGAAAGCTGCGATCCGCTCGACGCCGCTTTGATCATGTCCGATGCGCTGGAACGGATGCGCCAAGGCCGTCCGATCCCGCCCCTGATGAACGCGCTGGACGAAGCCCGCAATTGGGCTGCGTGGGCAACGCCTTTCGAGGTGAAGGCCTATGCCCTCGCCTGTTTCGAGGCGCTGCCACCCAAAGCGCAGGCAGGCTTCCTTGCCCATGTGACGGGGAGGCCCGTCCAATGACCGAACAGCAACTGGATGAAATGCTGACCTTCCACTGGAAGCGCGTGATCCGTCGCACCATGGCGGGCGATGACGCCTTCCTGAAGGGCTTTGTCGTTTCGATAGCCCGTCACGCCAAACGCAAGACATGGTGGCCCAGCGACAAGCAGGCACGCATCATGCGCGATCTTGTGGATGACCTGCTGACCAACGAACCCAACCCCGTTTTGGTTGAGGAGGAGGACGCAGCTTAACCGCTGACACCCATGTCGATTGGACGGTTCAGACGGTGGCGTTCGACATGATGACAGGCCTGCCACGGGGCGATCCCATAGGCCAACCGCAGCCCGAAAGCTCGAAGCGGGGGATCAGGTGCCAGACCCGGCGCCTTTAAGTCGCGAGCAAGCCCGAGGCGGGGTCAAACGACCTCGGGCGCCCAAAGCGATGGACCGGCTCCGTTGAGCAGATCTTCACGCGAAGGGCTAGGGACCAACCTGTGCAATTCGCACGGGCTGGTCGCCCTATGCCCTTTGCTCAGAACCTCACCATTAAGCAGAGACAAGAGTAGAAAGATGAAACAGCAAAATCACACCGACACGTGGCAGCACATCCGAGAGATAGCCGAGCGAGTGCGTCGCCTGCGACCCGATCACCGCGATCCCGAGCGCTTCCACATAGAGAAGAGCGAGATCGAGCACGAACTTCGATGCCTCGCAAGCTGCGCGGGTCCTTCCGACCTAGACCCCCTGCGGGTAATTCGCGCCCCGACACGTCAATCTTTGCAAGTAAAATCAAGGGGGTGAATTATGCGCATCCTAGAAGAACTACCGCTGGATGGAAAATCGTCACTGCGCATCAACAGCGCCGACTTATGTGAATTGTTGACCATTTCACCTGCTGCTCTCTCGGAGTTAAAAAAGCGCGGCATCGCGGTTCATCGCGGCCATGACGCTTACGATCTGACCGAGACCGTCCGCGCCTATGTCGTTCACCTGCGCGGGGTTGCCAGCGGACGCGGCGGGGAAGAGCATGTGGCAACCCTGACCTCCGAACGCGCCCGGCTCGCCAAAGAACAGGCCGATGCACAGGCCCTTCGCAATGCGGCGCTGCGCGGTGAGCTGGTCGCGGCGGTAGAGGTCGAACGCACATGGTCTGACCTTCTACGGCAGGTCCGCGCCCGCATCCTCGCTGTTCCCGCTCGTGTCCGCTCCGTGCTGACCCTCGATGCGGCCACCATTGACACCATCGACCACGAGTTGCGCGAAGCTCTGGAGGAACTGGGCCATGAAGACGATTGACCGTGTGCTGTCCAAAGCTCGCCGAGCGCTGGTCCCACCGCCGCGCCTGCGCCTCTCCGACTGGATCGAGGCCAACATTGCCCTGCCGCAGGGTGTCTCTGCACAGCCCGGCCCCGTGCGCCTCTGGCCCTTCCAGCGCGAGATTGCCGATACCATCGGAGATCCGCTGATCGAGCGCGTCACGCTGGTTAAGCCGGTCCGGGTCGGCTTTACCACGCTACTGACCTCGGCTGTCGCGTCCTTCGTTGCCAATGAACCCGCGCCGATTCTCTGCCTGCTGCCCGCCGAAGCCGACTGCCGCGATTATGTGGTCAGTGACATTGAACCGATCTTTGCCGCCTCGAAAGCCGTAGCCGATGCCCTTGCCGATGACCGCCAAGAGGGCGAGCGCAACACCCTGCTGTCGCGCCGCTTCCCCGGTGGATCGCTCAAGGTGGTTGCTGCCAAAGCCCCGCGCAACCTGCGTCGCCATAACGTCCGCGTCCTCTTCATCGACGAAGCGGACGGCATGGAACCGACTGCCGAAGGCTCGCCCATTATCCTTGCAGAGCGGCGCACCATGTCTTTCCCGGATCGCAAGATCGTCATGGGGTCAACCCCGGTGCATGAAGACACTAGCCACGTCCTGCGCGCCTATGCTCAATCCGATGCGCGCGTGTTCGAGGTGCCTTGCCCATCCTGTGGCACGTTCGGTGAAATTACATGGAATGCAATCGTATGGGATGACGGCGCGCCCGAAACTGCGCGCTGGCGCTGCCCGCACTGCGAAGCGGAGATCAGCGAGCAATACAAACCGGATATGGTTGCCGCTGGATTATGGCGACCCACGCGACCCCATGTGACAGGTCACGCGGGGTTCAAGCTCAATGCGCTCGTATCTCTGCACGCCAATGCTGCGTGGGGGAAGCTGGCGGCCGAGTTTATGACAGCCAAGGATGATCCAACCACGCTGCAAACTTTCGTGAATACGATCCTCGGGCAAGGCTGGCGCGGCGATGGCGACGAACTGGCCGACGATGATCTTGCCTCGCGCGGTGAAGCCTTCGGCCTGTCGAAGCCGATCCCCGCCGATGTGCTGGCGCTGACCGCCGGCTGCGATGTTCAGCATGATCGCCTTGAACTCACCTATGTTGGCTGGGCAGAGGGCGGCACTGCGTTTGTTCTAGGTCACCGTGTAATCTGGGGCGCATGGGATAGCGACGATACATGGGAAGAGTTGGATGAAGCCCTTAAACAGCGTTTCCCGCATGAGCTGGGAGGGCAGATCGGTATAGAGGCCTGCGCAATCGACGCCGGTGACGGCACCACCATGAACCGCGTGACGGCGTTCTGCACCCCCAGAACAAGGCGAAAAGTCTTGGCAATCAAAGGCGCGTCTGGCAACCGCCCCTTGATCGAGCGCGCCGGAAGCAAGACCAAAACCGGCGCACGTCTCTGGATCGTCGGTGTCGATACCGCCAAGCTCCAGCTCTTTCCCCGCCTCGCACGACCCGGCTCGATCAGGCTTTCCGAAGAGCTGCCCCGTGTATGGCATGAACAGGTCGCATCAGAACGGGCAGTGCTGCGATACCGGCGCGGCCAACCCGTCCGTAGCTTCGAGCGTATCCCAGGGCGGCGGGCCGAGGCGCTAGACTGCCTCGTTTATGCCTTGGCCGCACGGCAGGTCATCCCCGCCGATTGGGAGCGACGCCGTGCCGATTTGGCCCGATCCGAACCAACGCCAACGCGACGGGGGCCGGTGCTGAAATCGAGCTGGATGGCGCGGTAAAAAAGGGGGTGAAGATGGCGGGAAATGTAAAATGTATACGTCGCGCGAAGAAACGGCCTGCAACCCATTGTTGTAGGCCGGTTTCTCTCAAAAACTCTCCGTTAACGGCGAAGAATGCAGATCGCGGGCAGGATCAATCTTTCTCGCGATGATATGGACCGCCGCGAGTCTCTTCCATCGCCTGCCAGAGCTTCATGCGATCATCGGGGGCGGCGTTCTCGAAGATCCGCCGCACCTTTGCGAGTTCCTCTTCAAACGGCGACAGCTCCGGGAAGGCCTTTTCCAGCACTGCCAAGATTTCAGAATTCATCGACCGTCCGTTTTCTTCGGCAGCTAGCCGAATACGGTCACGCATCCCATCGGGAAGGCGGAGAACAAACTTGTCCTGTTGCTGACTGGGAAACTGCGATTCTGACATAAGGCAAATAGCCATCACTTTTAGGCTTGACGCAATGAAGGCAAGTTGCCACTATATGATGGCAAGTTGCCATATCATGAGGACTTCATGACCGACCGAAAGCCAATGCAGCTCCGCCTGCCAAGTGAACTAAAGGCGTGGCTTGAGGCCGAGGCAGAGAAAAACGGCGCAAGCCAAAACAGTGAAGTAATCCGAGCGATCCGCGCCGCGATGGCACGATCCGAACAGCATCCAACCGCCTAAACCTAGGAGACAGCTATGAACGCCATGAACCCGATTTCCGGGAACGGTATCTTTTCGCCCATCCTCTCCCTCATTTCCGATGCGGAAGATGACCCTATCGTGCCGCTGTATCGCGAATGGGCAAAAGCCCGAGAAGAGTTTTTTGCGTTGGCCGATTTGCCCGGGAACGAAGACTGGGACTGGCCCGAAAGCGTGGATGCTGATGCCCGTGAGAACGCCGCCTTCTGGAAGATGATTGAACTCACACCAACTTCACTGGCCGGTATCGCCGCCTTGACGCACGTTCTGTGGACGCTGGATGGTCCCACCGCGATTGAGGGCAGTTCGGATCGGAAAGAGGAAGCCAACCATCCCAACTGCAAGATCATGCGAGCCATATGGCGCGCTACGAGCGGCGGGATAGCTGCGAACATTGATGAATTAGAAAGTAATGCACCTTGACCCACAGCGGCTTCAACGTCTAATGTGTATTAGGTAGTAATGCACACAGGAGACGCGCCATGATCCGCAAAGAACTCTGCGCCATTGTTGGAATGACAATCCCAACCTTCAACAGCCACCGCCGCAACGGCGACTTGCCCTTCAAAATTGACAATTCCGAAGGCAAGGATGCTGCGGGCCGTATTTGGTCGAACTTCACCATTCACCATGCCGCCAAGATGCTGGCCGCTCGCAACCTCTGCGATGCTCACAATATTACATGGGCAGAAGCGGCTAAGATCATGCGCGAGCCGTCCACAGCTTGCGGCCCCTATGGCGTCGGCCACTCCTACTTTGAAAAAGACAATATCTTTATCGCTCAAGTGGAATTTGCAAACAGCCGCACGAATGAAGACCCACAGTTCATGCCGCGTATCACTCTCTACAAAGGGTTGCTGCAAGACATCATGGAGAGCGCCAATTCACGTGCGATTGCTTACACAAACAGCCGCAAGGAAGGCCGCGCTCCGCAGGACGAAGATATCTGCATTTCCAGCATTTCAGCCGTCAACCTGTCTCATAACTACAAGTTGGCGAAGAAAATTGCCGAACACCTTGGCATTGACCTGCAAGAAAACGATTACGCTCTTGATCCGAACGGTATCGAATGATGCCTTTCCCGTTTTCCATGCTGAAGAACATCCCTCGCATTTTCCGTCGCTCCGGCATTGAAGCCGGTGGCGGCGGTCGCCGTTGGCAGGGTGCGCCGATGCTGGGTGCGCCGACCCAATCCACCCTTGCAGCGCGCGGCCCTGCGATGGCCCGCGCCTCGGCGCTTTACGTCAACACCCCGCAGGGCAATCGCATTGTCGAGGCGTGGACTGCCGCGCTGGTCGGCAAGGGTTTCCATGCCCGCTCGCAGCACCCAGACCGCAATGTCGCCTATCAGCTCAACACCACCTTCGAGCTGCTGGCAAACGCCCATCTGCCGACGATCATCCGGGCGATGGTTCGTGATGGCGAAGCCTTCGTGCAGCTTGTCACCGATCCTGACGGCAAACTGCGTCTGCGCCAGATCCCCGCCGATCAGATCGACCCGAGCCTGACCCGCGATCTTGGCAACGGCGCGCGCATCATCGCTGGGATCGAGTTCGACGGCGAAGAGCAGGTTCAGGCATATCACGTCCTGCCCGAGGCCCCCGGAACCCCCTTCGGCATGATCGGCGCTCCGATCCGCGTCCCGGCTTCGGACATGCTGCATCTGTTCGACCCGCTGTTCCCCGGACAGGTGCGCGGCTTGTCGTGGTTGTCGCCGGTCCTGTTGAAGCTGCGCGACCGCGACGAGGCCTCGGACGCGCTCTTGATGCAGTTGAAGGTCGCCAGCCTGATCACCGGCTTCGTCCGCGATCCCGAGGGCGGCGCGGCGGGGTTCGGCGAAAGCCCTGACGGTTCGGTCAATGTCTCGCTCGAACCCGGTGCGATGCGCATTCTTCCGCCCGGTGCCGAAGTGACCTTTTCGCAGCCCGGTCAAGGCCTACAACAGGCAGTGGACTTCCTTCGTGGGCAAGACCGGGAAATCGCCTCTGGAGTCGGGCTGACCTTCGAAGCGCTAACCGGCGATCTGGAACGCACCAACTATTCCTCTGCACGTGTCGGGTTGCTTGAATTCCGCCGCCGCGCCGAAATGCTGCAACGCAACCTGATCGAGGCGCGCTTTCTGCGCCCGCTCTGGCAGCGCTGGATTGATGCGCAGGTGCTGGCGGGCGTGATCCCCGCCGATCCCAAAGAGCTGGTCGATTTCCGCTCCGCGCGCTTCGTCAGCCCCGGCTGGGCGTGGGTTGATCCGCAGAACGAGGTCGCGGCAGAGGTCGCCGCCATCGACGCCCGCCTGAAGTCCCGTGAAGAAGTTGTGGCGGGTCGCGGACGTGACATTGACGATCTGGACGAAGAGCTGGCGCGCGATGCACAGGCCGGGCGGGCGGTGCAATGACCATTCATCTGCGCCACCTGCGGCCTCAGCCGTCCACCCTCGATGCGCAAGCGCGCACCGTGGAAGCTATCGTGTCCACCGGGGCAGATGCGCCCCGTCCGGGTTTCATCGAACGCCTTGACCTCGCTGGATGCGATGTGTCGCGACTGGTGGGTGCCCCGGTTCTGGACGCGCACCGCGCCGCCTCGACCGCCGATCAGCTCGGCGTGATTGAGGCGGCGGAACTGCGGCCCGAAGGCCTCTGGGTCAAGATGCGGTTCCGCAGCAACGAGGCCGCGCGATCGGTCCTCTCCGATATCGGGGATGGGACGCTGCGCGGTCTGTCGATTGGCTATCACGTTGCCGATTGGCAGGACACGCGGGAGGGCGATCATCGCATCCGCACCGCAATCCGCTGGACGCCCATCGAGGTGTCCATTGTTCCGGTCCCGGCCGATCCGGGCGCACATTTCCGAGCAGGAGAACAGAACATGCCTGAAGATCAGATCGAAGACGTCATCGACGAAGCGGCCACCGAGGCCGAAGTGCCCGAGGCCCGCATGACGGAAGCGCTTGGCGCATCCGTTGCCGCCACCATAGCCGCCGCCGCGGGGCTGGATCGGGCTTGGGCCGAAGCCCAAGTTGCAGAAGGCACCCCGACAGAGGAAGTCCGCGCCCGTGCGCTGGATGCGGTGCGCACCCGCAGTGCTCAGCCCCGCACCATTCGCGCCCAGATCGGCATGGATCATACCGACCCCGCTGTGATCGCTACGCGGGCGGGCGAAGCGCTCTATGCGCGGATGCACCCGGAACACCGGCTGTCCGCATCGGCACGCGAGTTTGCCCACATGTCGGTTCTCGACCATGCCCGCGCCAGCCTGCGCCGCTCCGGGCGTTCGGTCACGGGCGTCTCGGCGGATCAGGTTATCACGCGCGCCCTGCATACGACCTCGGATTTTCCGTTGATCCTTGGCGATCAGGTCGGGCGCGAGCTGCGGCGCAGCTATGAAGAGGCCCCGTCCGGTGCTCGCCAGCTCGCCCGCCAAGGCACGATCCGCGACTTCCGCCCCAAGCGGTCGCTGATGCTGGGTGAAGCGCCGATGTTGGAAGCGGTCGGAGAGAGTGGCGAGTTCCGTCATGGCACCTTCGAGGAATCGCAGGAACATTACAGCCTCGCGACCTTCGGCAAGATCTTCGCGATTTCGCGTCAGGCGATGATTAATGACGATCTGGACGCTTTCAGCGCGATCCCCGCACGCCTAGGTGCCGCCGCCCGCGCCTTTGAAGCTGCCCAACTCGTGACAAAGATCATGGCCAACCCGCTGATGAGCGATGGCGCATCGGTATTCGACGCGGACAATCACGGCAACGCAAAGAATACGACGGGCACCATCAAGGGCGATTTGGCAGCGGCCCGTCTGGCGATGCGTAAACAGACAGGCCTTTCCGGTGGCCTGATCGACGTGACACCGCGCTATGTGCTGGCCCCGCCCGAGCTGGAAACCGAGCTGGAACAGGAACTGTCCGATATTCAAGCCACCCGCACCAGCGACACCAACCCGTTCTCGGCCTTGTCGCTGATCATCGAGCCGCGCCTGACTTCGGCCACCACCTGGTATGTGGTCGCAGATCCGGCCAAGGTGGATGGCCTCGAATACAGCTATCTGGAAGGCGCACCCGGCCCGCAGCTCGATACGAAGGTGGGGTTTGAGGTGGATGGCGTCCAGATGAAGGTCCGCCTCGACTTCGGTAGCGGGTGGTTGGACCATCGCGGCTGGTTCCGGGTGGGCTAATGAACATTCCTAGCTCGCTCTACATGACCCGCGAACACCTGATCGAACTGCGCGACAAGCTAATTCTTGAACGTGCACGAGGTGTCCGTTCGCTTCAGCAAGGGGAAGAGAAGGTTGAGTATCGGTCGGACGCCGAAATGGCAGCCGCCATCATAGACTTGGAGGCGCGGATTAACCGCGCCTCTAATCCCCGCCCGACCACTATCCGCTTTTCTAGCTCAAAAGGGTTCTAAACGCGATGGACCGCAGTCCAATCTTGCCCGCTTACACGACACCAAGTGACTTGGCTGCGCACCTTGGTGCATCAGAGCGCACAGTGCGAGCAAAGCTGCGAGAACTCGGAACCTATGCCGAAATCGGCAACACGATGCTCATCTACCCCGAACATGTGCAGCGCTTCATGGAGGCCATCGAATGCCGCTCTATCTCACAGACCGAAACGGCACATGGTATATCAGAGGGACGGTTTCCGGACGGCGATTTTACCAGTCTACAAAAACGTCTGACCGCAAAATCGCAGAGCGCATCAAAGCGGAAACTGAAGCCAAAGCATGGCAGCGCCGCTTCGAAGGACCGGGCGCGGGGTTGACCATGGCGCAGGTTTTTAACGCATATCTCGATGCTGGGAAAACGGACCGCTTTCTGCTGAAGCTCGCAGAGCATTGGAAAAATACGCCCGTCGAGGACGTGCGCCCCGAAACCATCCGCCGCGCAGCGCGCATGATCTACCCGAACGCCACCGAACCGACATGGAACCGTCAGGTCATCAAGCCCACGCAGGCAGCGATTAATCACGCCGCCGAACTGGGCTGGTGCCAGCGTATTTCCGTGCGCAGATACACTGAAAACCCTGAAGTCAAAACGCCTGCCACGATTGAATGGGTGCGGGACTTTTACGATCAAGCCATTACCGACGATCTGCCGCATCTGGGCGCGATCTGTATGTTTATGTTTGGAACGGCCGCACGGGTTAGCGAGGCCTGTCGCCTCACATGGGCAGATGTAGACCTAAATGCCCAAACCGCGACCTTGCGTCTTTTCAAGCCGACACCTTGGAACCGGACCGCCCACCTGCCCGGCGAAGTCGTTGACGCGCTAGCCAGTATTCCGACCAACAGAAACCCAGACGGGCGCGTCTTCAATTATGCAGGACGCGGTAGTGTCAAAGGCCCTTGGGAAAATGTCGCCAAACGCGCTGGCATTGACCTACTGACCCCGCACTGCTGCCGCCATGGCTTTGCAACGTCGATGTTGCAGAACGGCTATGACGTGAAAACGGTGGCCGACGCTGGCGGCTGGAAGGATGCGACTGTCGTGCTGCGCACCTACGCCCACGCCCTCAAGGATCGCACCGTAACGGATAGCCTTTTTGGTGCAAAGCGCGTGCAAATGCCGAACGAAGCGCCTGCAACCAATTACAAAGCAAAGGAAAATAACAAATGACTACTGCCCCCCGTTGGGAGGGGTGTCCCGCCGCCAGCGCTACTCCTGCCCCCGCGTAAAAGCAAGAACTTCTTTTGTGCCAACCCGAGTAGACTTCGCAGGCCCGCGGGTGCATCTTCGGCGCGTGCACCGACAGGCGAAAGGCGTTGAAATGCAGGGGTTCATGGCAGCGATGGCCGATCCGGCGGCGTGGGCGGCGCTGGTCAGCCTGATCGCGATGGAAATCGTGCTGGGCATCGATAATCTGGTCTTTCTGGCACTGCTGACGAATCAGCTGCCCGAACACCAGCGGCCCATGGCGCGCAAACTGGGCCTCGGGCTGGCGCTGATTATCCGGCTTTTGGGGCTTGCGGGCGTCGCGTGGGTGGTCAGCCTGACGCAGCCACTGTTCACGTTGTTCGGGCATGATTTTTCGGTGCGCGACCTGATACTGATCGCAGGCGGGCTATTCCTGATCTGGAAGGCCACGTCCGAAATCATGCAGATGCTGAACCCCGAACCCGAAGAAGACAGTATCGCACGGCGCGGCACGTCCAGCCTGATGATCGTCGTCTTCCAAATCCCGATGTTCGACATCGTCTTTTCGGTCGACAGCATCATTACGGCCGTCGGCATGACCGACCACCTGCCGGTGATGATGATTGCGGTTGTGGTGGCGATTTTGGTGATGCTGTTCGCATCGGGGCCGCTGGCCAAGTTCTTGCAAGATTACCCCAGCCTGACCGTGCTGGCACTGGGCTTCTTGTTGCTGATCGGGGCCACGCTGGTGGCCGATGGGTTCGGCACGCATTTCCCGCGCGGCTACATCTATACAGCGATGGCGTTTTCGGCGGTCATCGTGGCGCTGGATCTGCTGTCGCGCCGCGCCGCCCGCCTGCGGCGGATCAAGGGGCGCCACAAGAAGTGACGCCCCCGCATTGCGCTATTCGCGATAGCGTTACTCGGGCAGGCCTTTGCGTGCGGCAAAGGCCAAAAAGATCGCGGCCCAACCTTGGAACATCAGGTCGATCGCCAGCAGCAGCCCCAGAATGTAAAGGCTGTTTACCGGCCACCCGAACAGAATGACCAGACCGGCCAGCAGCGTGATCACGCCAGCAGCCACCAGCCACCACTTGCCCAAGTCGGGGTCAACGCGCCACGCCAGAACGATGCGCAGCACCCCGCCCGCAACCAGCGCGGCGCCCAGAAACAGGGTCAGAATACTGGCTGCCAGCAGCGGGTTGAAAAACGTCAAAATACCCGCCAGCGTGTACAGAACACCGCCCAGTAACCAATAAAGCCGGCCCCAGCCGGTCGCATAAAAGACCTGCACCAGCTGCGCGATGCCGCCAATGACCATCAGCACGCCCACGTAATAAACCGATGCAACGGTCGCCATCAAAACGTTGCCGAACGCCAAAATGCCTGCCAGCAGCATGACGATGCCCGCAGCGAGGATCCATCCCCAGTTACGGCGCAGCTCGCTGCGGATTTCGGATCCGATTGTTGTCAGAAATGCCAT